>CANROO010000049.1 GCA_947632235.1 uncultured Clostridia bacterium | reverse complement strand
GCGTTCACGCTCTGGCGCAGGGCGCGGTGTTCAGGGCGGACACCACCATACCCGTTGAAAACATACCCTATGCCGTCAATTCATTTCTGCCCGGGGATATTGTAGTAACGGGCGCAAGAGAGGTGGACGAGGAGTTTCACCCCCAGTACAGCGTAAAGGACAAGACATACGAATACAGGATACTCAACTCGGAATTCAGAAATCCACTGCTAGTGAGATATACCGACTTTGTGCGCGAAAGACTGGACATAGACGCCATGCGCTCCGCCTGCCCTTATTTTGAGGGCGAGCACGACTTCAGGGCGTTCTGCGCAAGCGGTTCGCGCGCAAGGACTACCGTAAGGACAATATATTCGCTCACGGTCGAAAAAGAGGGCGATATTATATGCATACGCGTGAAGGGCAGCGGATTTTTATATAATATGGTCAGGATAATTGCAGGCACTCTCGCCGATATAGGCAGAGGAAAAATACGCCCCGATGATATAGGGGATATAATACTCTCTCTTGACAGGACGAGGGCAGGCAAGACCATGTCACCTAACGGCTTGATACTAACGGAGGTAAATTATGGAAGGTAACAGAAGAAGAAAAAGGAAAAAGAAAAACAGGGCCTTGGGATGTATAGTTGTCGTTGTTGTCATACTTGCGGTAATTGCGGCGGCAGCAGCCGTGCTTGCTTATAAGCTTACTGACAAAAGAATGGGCACGGGAAGTGCAGACGAGACCATTGAGGTGGAGATACCCGAGGGCTCAAATGCGGACACCGTGGCCTCCATATTGGAGGAAAACGGAGTTGTGGATTCGGCGCTCCGCTTTAAGCTTTTGTGTAAGCTGAACGGAGAGGGAGCCGATTTCAAGTTCGGAAATTATGCCTTTCCGGGCAATGCCGAGTTTGACGAAATAACGCAAAAGCTCAATGCCGGCGAGACCGTTGACGATTCCGTACATATAACCGTAAAGGAAGGCATGTGGCTCAGCGAGATAGCGCAGACCGTTGCAGAAACGGGGCTGTGCACCGCAGATGAATTTATGGAGGCCGCCAACAGCAGGGACTATGACTACGGCTTCATAAACGACATACCCGACAGGGACAACCTCCTGGAGGGCTATCTCTATCCCGAGACCTACTATGTGCCCAAGGATGCGGATGCGCATATGATAGCGGATATGATGCTCAGGCAGTTCGACACGGTATGCACCGAAAACGGTATATACGCCGATGCCGAAGACATGGGCAGGAGCCTTGACGACATAGTTATAATAGCCTCGCTCATAGAGTCGGAGGTCAAAAAGGACGATGAAAGGGAGCTTGTGTCCTCCGTTATTTACAACAGGCTGGACGAGGGCATAAAGCTCCAGATAGACGCGTCCGTAATATACGCCATGGGCAAAAGAGCCGAAAGGGTGTATTATTCCGACCTTGAAAGAGAGGACGGACACAACACCTACTATGTGAACGGTCTTCCCGTGGGCCCCATATGCTCGCCCAGAGGAGCTTCTTTAAAGGCTGCGGCTGAGCCTGCAGATACGGACTATCTCTACTATGTTGTGGATAATGCCGATGAGGGAAGCCATTACTTCACGGCTGACTATGACGATTTTCTTTCCGCAAGCGAGAAATATAAAAGTACACTTAATTAAGGAAGATAAGATATGAGTTTGGTTGAAAGCTATATTGCCGAATATATAGACGCCCTGCAGTCTGACTGCGAGGGAGAGCTCGGAGAGCTTCAGAGACGGGCATATGAGGAGGGACTTCCCATAGTGCCCAAGGAGGTCGCCAAGCTCCTCAGCTTCATTGTGGGGCTCATAAGACCCAAGGCCGTGCTTGAGATAGGCATGGCTGTGGGATTTTCGTCCTGCCTTATGTCACAGCTTCTGCCCGAAGGCGGTCATATAAAGACCATAGACCGCTATCCCTATATGATAGGCGAGGCAAAAAAGAATTTCAAGAGATTCAATGTGGAGGACAAGGTGACAATACTTGAGGGAAGCGCTCTTGAAATACTCCCGACATTGGATGAGAAATTCGATTTTGTGTTCATGGATGCCGCAAAGGGACAGTATATAAATATGCTCCCCGATGTTCTCAGGCTCACCAAAAAGGGCAGTGTGATAATGGTGGACGATGTTCTTCAGGACGGCAGAGTGGCTAAGGACCGCCTCGCCGTGGAAAGACGGCAGAGGACAATACACACCCGACTGAACGACTTTCTGAGGGAAATAACCCACAGCGCCGTTCTCCGCACATCTATACTCACTATAGGCGACGGAGTGGCGCTCATTGAAAAGCTGGAGGATTGAGCATTATGACAAAGCCCGAGCTTCTCGCGCCTGCGGGAGACCTTGAAAAACTTAAGATAGCCGTGCTCTACGGCGCAGATGCCGTGTATATGGGCGGAACCAGCTTCGGACTGCGCGCCAAGGCCAAGAATTTTAACAGCGCCGAAATGCGCGAGGGCATAGACTTTGCCCATAAAAACGGAGCTAAGGTGTATATCACCTGCAATATTTTTGCGCACAATGAGGACTTTGAAAAGCTCCCCGCCTATCTCAGGGAGCTTGAGGAGCTTAATGCCGATGCGATACTCGTTGCCGACCCGGGAGTGTTCTCCGTGGCAAGGCAGGTCGTCCCCGATATGGACATACACATAAGCACTCAGGCAAACAACACAAATTACCGCACGGCGCTCTTCTGGAAGGAGCTGGGCGCAAAGCGCATAGTTATGGCAAGAGAGCTTTCGCTCGGGGAGATAAGGGAAATAACGGACAACATACCGCCCGAGCTTGAAACGGAGGCCTTCGTACACGGCGCAATGTGCATAAGCTACAGCGGAAGGTGCCTTCTGAGCAACTATCTGAGCGGACGCGATGCCAACAGGGGCGCGTGCTCACATCCCTGCCGCTGGCAGTACTATGTGACCGAGGAGACCAGACCCGGAGAATATATGCCCATAGTGGAGGAGGAAAGAGGCACCTATATATTCAACTCAAAGGACCTCTGCATGATACAGAACATACCCGACCTTGTGAATGCCGGCATAAGGAGCTTTAAAATAGAGGGCAGGATAAAGACGAGCTTTTATGTGGGCACCGTTGTGAGGGCGTACAGGGAGGCCATAGACGACTACTTCAGGGATCCCGCGCTTTATGAAAGCAGGAAGGAGCACTATATAGCGGAGGCGGCAAAGGCAAGCTACAGAGGCTTTACAACGGGCTTTTATTACGGCAAGCCCCGGAGCAGTGAGCAGATATATACCACAAGCTCCTATATCCGCACATACGACTTCATAGGTATGGTGCTTGATTACGACAGCGAAAGGGGTCTTGCGCTCATAGAGCAGAGAAATAAATTCGTGCTCGGGGATAAGGCGGAGTTTTTGAGACACGGAGCTGATGTGCTTGAAATAACGGCGGACGAAATGTATGACGAGGACATGACGCCTATAACAGAGGCGCCTCACCCTCAGCAGAAAATATGGCTCAGAGTCCCCTCGGAAGTAAAAAAATACGATATGCTCCGCAGGGAAACGGAAAAACCTGTAACACTTAAATAAACGATTGAAATGTTTTTTCTTGTATGTTATAATCAAAGTATAAATTCTATTCAGGAGGTATTTAAAATATGCTAAAGAAAATAACGGCGTGTATACTCGCAGGCGCGCTTGCTCTTTCCTTCGGCACGGTGAGCTTTGCCGAGACCCTTGACATAAGGTGCGAGCTCAGCAGTGAGAGCGTTCAGACGGGCGATACATTCTATGCGGACTTCAAGATCGACAACAACGCCACGGGCTATAAGGCTATGCAGTGCTATCTGGACTTCGATCCCGATGTGCTCGAGGCCGTGGAGTGCGATGTGGAGGACATTCCCGATGACCTTATCATATACACAAACTACAGAGGCGTCAATTATTCCATGTTCTCTTATTCCAATGTTAACGGCAGAATAAACTTCGTGCCCAAGTGGGGCGATAAGGACTACCTCGGCAGAGCCGACAGCAAGACAAAGGCAGGAAAGCTCGGCAGACTTAAGCTTGCCAGCCTGCTCAATGCCGTTGAGGACGGCGTTACTCAGAACTATACCTCAAACGGTACTCTTCTGAGAGTCAAGTTCAGGGCTATAGCTCCCGGCACATCCGAAATAGCCATGAATGATGTAGTGGGTCTTTATGCCGCGGCTGACGGCGAGGAATATGAGCTTGATTTCAATGTTGCAAACGGCAGTGTTGAGGTATACGGCGATCCCGTTGAGGAGCCCTCAAGCGAGGTCACAACGGCTTCCAATCCCTCCGAGCCCGCAACAAGTAAGCCCTCCGAGCCTACGACATCCTCGGGCGGAAGTTCGGGCACGGGCGGTTCATCGGGCGGTTCAAGCGGCGGCTCTTCATCCAAGACAACCACACAGGCAGCTACACAGGCAGAGAACGGCACGGAGGCTACAACAAAGGCTCCCGTTATAGGCGGAGCAGACAGCTCTACTGATATAAAGGTTACGGGCTTCACGGATGTTCCCGAGTCCTTCTGGGCATACGGCTATATCACCGAGCTTGCTTCCAAGGGCATAGTTAACGGCTATCCCGACAACACCTTCAGACCTCAGAACAATGTCACAAGGGCAGACTTCCTTATAATGCTTCTGAGAGCGCTCGGCATAAACGAGACCGATGCGTCAGATGACGGCTTTACGGATGTAGACCCCACGGCGTACTATGCAGATGCCTGCACCACTGCAAAGGCACTTGGCATAGCCTCGGGCAATCCCGACGGAAGCTTCAATCCTACGGGCTATATAACCAGACAGGATATGATGGTGCTTGCAGGCAAGGCAATTGAGACTGTTACAAATACCAAGCTTACAGGCGATGCCTCCGTTCTCGATAAGTTCACCGACAAGGCGGAAATATCACCCTACGCACAGCAGAGCCTTTCGGCTATGGTGAGCGCAGGCGTTGTAAACGGCATAGGAAGCGAGATAGCCCCCAAGGCTTACACCACAAGAGCGCAGTCTGCAACAATAATTGCAAAGGCTCTTGAGAGCATAAAATAAACACATAACAGGCTTTTAAGGCGGTATAATTGATGAAATTTTCATCGGTTATACCGCTTTTTTTGATGTTTTTATTTGCGGCCGCCGAACGGCTGTATGAAATCTGTATATTCTGACGATAAATTCACCGCAAATTTGTGCAATTCTTATATATTGTGTGAAGCTTTTGTTAAATATGAACATATTTCAGAAATGTTACAAAGTTGGTTTTTGGTTGTTTTTTTGGGAAAAGAGTAGTATAATCAGCTTGTAGATAAATTAACAATATTTATCACACCTATCACTGCGTTACATTTTATTGTAAAAAGGAGTGTTTTATATGAGTAAGTTTGAAAAGGAATTTAAGAATATTGAAAACGAGGGCGGTCCGAGACTTAGGGAGAAGGTGGAGGACCTCACCTCTAAAATGGCTATGGAGCCTGTTTTCAGGATGGATAAGGACGACCTTAAAATATATGCAAGGTGCAACAGCATGCTCTTTGATTTTTCGGGTTATACCAAGTTCAACTATGCACTTAAGGCCATTGACGCCTGTGAGAAATATCTGGCTATGGACATAGCCGATGAAGAGATGCAGACAGCCTATATCAATATGCTTGAAAATGTAGGCAATACCGAGGGCGCCTTCAACTGCATAAAGGATTGGCTCAACAATGCCGTCACAAAGGACACAGCAAGAGCCTTCCTCTGCAGGGGCATATCCGGCTACAGCGAGTATATGACAACCGAGGAGAGAGAAAAATTCGGCGATCTGTATAATGCATACGCAGTCTGATGCAGTGATGTGAGGAGGGTAAGGATACCCTCCTCTGCGTGTCGATAAAATCGACACGCTTGAAAGAAATGCTTGCATTTCTTTCAGTTAGACTAAGGAAGGAACCAGCCGTGTTTTCTGAATTTTGGTGAATAAATCACCAAAATTACAGAAAAGTTCCTGTCCTCGGAGGAAGTGAATTCCTCCTGCGGATTTTAGTCTGCGACGCTTTTTTGATTGTACAAATCATATAACTTTTCGTTTTTTATGTTAAATTGTACTTTTTCGACAGTCTGAGGAGGGTAAGGATACCCTCCTTTTTTTGTGAAATTTTGCCTGACGAGCGGACGGAACGGCAGCACGGTATTCCGCACTGCCGTCTCACACCGTCACTACACCCATTTTATATTCCTCGCCTTTTTTGCTTCCGTTTACTGCGTTATACACATCCGAGGCCAGTATTTCAGCCTTCAGCATATCCTCGTTTTCCTTCACATTCATTACAACGGGCAGGTCTGCTTTATTCACAAGCTCGGAGAGGATGCTTTCCTTTCCGCGTCTGAAGCCCAGCACTCTTATATACCCGGGAGGCGTTTTCTGAGCCTCTTTTTTTATGTCCAGAAGTATGTGCAGAAGGGCGCGCTGTATTTTGAGCCTTGTGTAGCGCTTTGTCTTTATGCCCTCAGCTATTTCAGTTATACTGCCGAAG
Source organism: uncultured Clostridia bacterium (assembly GCA_947632235.1). Lineage (GTDB taxonomy): Bacteria > Bacillota > Clostridia > Lachnospirales > CAG-274 > Gallispira. The sequence goes on along the minus strand of CANROO010000049.1, from coordinate 9,243 downwards.
CCGAAGTCGAGTATCCTGTTTTCAAGGCCCTCCGTTATGTCTGCTATAGCGGAAAGCTCCGCCCTCTCCGCCGTTATGAGCTTATACATGAGCATGGGCGAAAAGTCGTCAAGCCTTGTTATTTTTTCGTTTTCAAAAATATCACGGCAGTTTTCGGGCACGGCTGAAAGCGCCTTTTTCTTGTCCCTCATAAGCTCAGCGCGCACAGCCATGGCGGAGGGAAATTCTCCGTCCGTATCCGTGCTTGAATAGCCCGAGCCAAGCCTTTTTACGGCTATGGGGCGTATACTGCTTTTTTGTATTTTAAGCTGTTTTATATATTCAAGAGCAAGTATGTCGTTGGGGTTTTCCAAAAAATCTCCCTCGATACCGGCATATTCATTGAGCGCCCCGGCTCTCGCCTTGGGATAGGACATACCCTCGGCGCTGTATTTTTTTATGAGCGCTTTGAGCTCCTCGGGCTCGTGCGCAAGTATTTCCGCCGTTTTTTCAAGAGAGGAAATATCTCCGCTTTCGCTGCCGAATGAAATATGATCGAAAATATTGCTCTTTTCCAGTATGCTCACCGCTCCGAAGGCAAAAACATCCGCAGCTCCCGTGGCATACTGCACGGGAAGCTCCAGCACAATATCCGCGCCGTTTAAAAGCGCAGCCCTTGTCCTGACATATTTATTGTAAACGGCAGGTTCGCCCCTCTGTACAAAATTACCGCTCATTATAACGGCTATATCTCCGCCCGTGAGCTCTCTTGTTCTGTCTGTATGATATTTATGTCCCTTGTGGAACGGATTGTATTCCGCTATTATACCCGTAAGCATATATATTCTTCCTTTCGGCGTAAGTCAGGCATCGTTTATGCCATTATAACAAATTTTAAAAAAAATTACAATTTTTTGAAAAAAATATATTGTGAATTACGCCCAAAAGGGGTATAATCAAACTAGATGAGTGTGTACTCAATTTATAAAACGAAAGGAGAAAATTTTTATGAGTATTATGGACAGCCTTAAGGCTAAGGCTAAGGCAAACAAGAAAACTATAGTTCTGCCCGAGTCAATGGACAAGAGAACATTTGCTGCGGCAGAGCAGATACTGAAGGAGGATATAGCAAACCTTGTTATAATAGGCACTCCCGAAGAGATAGCCGAAAACAGCAAGGGCTATGACATCACGGGCGCAAAGACAGTCAATCCCTTTACGGATCCCAACAGACAGAAATATATCGACAAATTTGTAGAGCTCAGAAGCAAGAAGGGCGTTACCCCCGAGTCCGCAGAAAAGATGATGACTGAGGACTATATGTATTATGCCTGCCTTATGTGCAAGTGCGGAGATGCAGACGGCGCTGTTTCGGGCGCATGCCATTCAACGGGCAACACCATCCGCCCGGCATTACAGCTCCTTAAGACAAAGCCCGGCATAAGCAGCGTATCAGGCTTCTTCCTCATGGAGGTACCCGACTGCAAGTTCGGCGACAACGGACTTTTCGTATTTGCGGACTGCGCCGTTAATACCGACCTTGACTCAGAAAAGCTTGCGGAAATAGCAGGTCTTTCGGCAGAGTCGTTCAAGTTCTTCACAGGCGGAGAGCCCAAGGTGGCTATGCTTTCATACTCCTCAAAGGGCAGTGCAAAGCATGACGATGTTACAAAGGTAGCGGACGCCGTAAAGATAGCTCACGAGAGATTCCCCGACATAGAGCTTGACGGCGAGCTTCAGCTTGATGCGGCTATAGTTGCCGAGGTGGGCGAGCTCAAGGCTCCCGACAGCAAGGTGGCAGGACACGCAAACACACTTGTATTCCCCAGCCTTGAGGCAGGAAACATCGGCTACAAGCTCGTTCAGAGGCTTGCTAAGGCAGAGGCTTACGGTCCTGTGCTCCAGGGTCTTGCAATGCCCGTAAACGACCTTTCAAGAGGCTGTTTTGCAGAGGATATAGTGGGCGTTGTGGCAATGACGGCAGTTCAGGCGCAGATGTCGGAATGACAGGCGGAATGATTTAAAACGGAACACAATTCCCGGCGATTACATTAAAAAGGAGACAGACAATGAAGATATTAGTTATAAACTGCGGTAGTTCATCTTTAAAATATCAGTTGTTCGATATGGACACAAATGAAGTCATGGCAAAAGGACTTGTAGAGAGGATAGGCATTGAGGGCTCCAACCTCCAGCACACGGCTGCAGGCAGGGAAAAGGTAGTATTCACACAGCCCATGCCCACTCACAACGAGGCTATACAGCTTGTTATGGACACCCTTGTATCTCCCGAGCACGGCGTTATAAAGAGCGTTTCGGAAATAGGCGGAGTAGGCCACAGAGTAGTTCACGGCGGTGACAAGTTTGCAAGCTCCGTAATAGTTGACGAGAAGGTAAAGGACGCAATAAAGAGCATATTCGACCTTGCGCCCCTTCACAATCCTCCCAACCTTATGGGTATAGAGGCATGCGAGAAGATAATGCCCGGCACTCCCAATGTGGCTGTATTCGATACGGCTTTCCACCAGACAATGCCGGCAGAGGCTTATATGTACGCTCTTCCCTATGAGTACTTCGAGAAGTACGGCGTGAGAAGATACGGCTTCCACGGCACAAGCCACAAGTTCGTTTCGCAGAGAGCCATTGAGATGCTCGGCGGAAAGGCAGAGGGCACAAAGATAATCACCTGCCACCTCGGCAACGGCTCATCCATTGCGGCTGTAAAGGACGGCAAGGTAATAGATACAACAATGGGTCTCACTCCTCTTGCAGGCTTTGAGATGGGTACTCGCTGCGGTGACATCGACCCCGCTATAGTTCCCTTCATTATGAAGAAGGAAAATCTCACTCCCGATGAGATAGACAATGTTATGAACAAGAAATCGGGTCTTCTGGGCGTTACAGGCAGATCAAGCGATTTCAGAGATGCCGAGGACGGCATGAACGAGGGCGATGAGAGATGCAAGCTTGCCCTTGAAATGTTCAGATACCAGATAGCTAAGTTCATAGGCGCTTACTATGTGGCTCTCGGCGGCTGCGATGCTATCGTGTTCACAGCAGGTATAGGCGAGAACAACGCAGGCCACAGAGCGGCTATATGCAACTACTGCAAGTGCCTCGGCCTTGAAATAGACCCCGAGCTTAATAACCAGAGAGGCAAGGAGATAGACTTTGCCGCACCAAGCTCAAAGATAAGAGCTTTACTTATCCCCACAAATGAAGAGCTTATGATAGCTAAGGATACAATGGAGCTTTTGGGCTGATATAATAATGTATTTTAAAAGGGCTTCGGCATTTGCCGAAGCCTATTTTTGTTATAAATAGGAAATCAATAAAACAGTTGAAAAAAACAATAAAAGTGGTATAATAAAAATAGAGGATATTAAGATTATGAGTATAAACAACATTGATTTTCCGATAGAGCAACGAAATACGGGCAAAGGTCAGCCAAACGCCATACTGCATACCGGCAGACCTCTCAATAACCGACAGCAAAAATTACTTGAGCGGCTGCCCGGATATGACAGTCAGATCATAGTACCCAAAAAATCCGTAAATATGAAAGACCTCTCTGCTCTCACAGCAGAAACGGGTGATGAATTTGCACTTTTTACAAAGGGCAATGAAAGGCTTATTATAAGAGGCAACAGCAATTCTGTAAACATTGATATGACAAAAGCAAAAGAATTGGCTGAACAGGGTTATAAATGGAGCGGACACACTCATCCGGGAATTACTGCTTTAATAATGCAGGCATCGGATGGTGATTATGCCATTTTGGATTGTTTTGATCAACAATATTCTGTGATACATAACTCAAAAGGCGAATACAGGACATTTGAAAGGAGATGAGCGTATGTGCAAGCTTTTTGATCAATGGGAAAGTGAAATAAAGGACTACTGCAATAAAAACAATTTAGATTTCGACAAGATAAAGACTTCCCCAAAATGCTGGGGCAAAAATGATATATGGATACAGCATACGACAGGTGAGAGAGGACAAAAAGGGCTTTTAGATGAAACACCTGCGCCTATTATACTTATGATTTCCGAAAAAAACGGACATTTGGAATTTGAACAGACAGAATACACACAACATTATCTTGCTGTTTGATCATATTTTTCAATATAATAAGGGCTTCGGCGTTTGCCGAAGCCCTCTTTTATTTCACAGATATATCAATACTTAGTCAATATCGCCCTCAACGGGTATGAGCATACCGCCGAATGTAAGCGTATAGGTATTGCCCGTGAGCCACTCATTTTCGCTGTTATGAGTGTTGTAGTAGATATTGAAGCCGTTGTCAACTATCCTGTCGAATACCAGACCCGTTTCATAGTCGAATGCCTCAACATACATATCCGAGTGCAGTTCAAGGTCGCCGTCATCGGCAACAAAGAGATTTATACTGCCTGCTGTAGGATCCTCAAAGCTTGCGTCAAGACGGCATTCATCGCCTACGTTTATGTCAAGCTCCGTCTTGCTGTCAAGTATAAAGTTAGCCCCCTGAAGCTCTGCGCCGTCAGTCAGGTTAAGCTCTATCCTGTTGCCTTCCTTCTGTTTTTCGTTGGAGATATAAGGCGAGTTGATGAAGCTGGATGTATTGAACTTGTTGTCCTTGCCCTTTACATTTATGGTAACATCGCTTTCTCTCACATAGAATGCTCCGCCCGACTTGTTGTCTATAACTACGCCTTCAAGATTTATCTCGCTGTGCGTGCTGTTATCCTTTGACTTTATGTCTACTGCGCCGTAACGCGAGCCCTTTCCGCTTCCCGTTTCGGCGGATATTGTGCTGTCCTTCATGTCAAGCTCTCCGCCGTTTGCAACGAGCAGTGCGGGTGCATTCTTTATGGCGCTTATCTTGGTATCGGTAATTTCAAGCTTACCGCCGTTGCCGCTGCGGCATATGTGTTCTCATAAGACTTTGCGTTGAGCTCCGAGCCGTCAACGGTCACATCGCCCTTGTTTCCCGACAGAACGCCCGTGCCGTGGTCGGCTGTTATCTTACCGCCCTTTATGCTTACCGAAGCATCGTTCTTTGCCTCGACCGCATTGCCGTTTGTAACGCTTATGCCCGTGTTTTCAATGTTTACTTTGCTTGAATTGTCAACATTTACCGCTGTGTCGTCCGATATTCTTATGCTCGAATCTATAATGTCGCTTGTGCCTCCGTTTACTACCCTTACGGGGCTGTCTATCTCTGCGCCCTTATAGTTCTTGCTTTCGTCAGCCTTTGCCGTTTCCTTCTTTTCTTCTTCCTTTACAGCGTCCTTCTTGTCGTCTTCCTCTTTCTTCTGAGCAAGTCTTTCTTCCTCGGTTGTCTTGAACTCATCCACATATTTGTCAAGCTTTGCAAAAACTACAGCCATCTCCGCTCTTGTCATTGTAGCCGAGGGATTGAGCTCGTCCTTTTCGTTGCCCGTTATTATGCCTATCTTGTAGAGAGTTGCGGCAGCCGTCTTCTGCTCTATGCCTGAAACAGAGCTTCCGTCCCTGAACATTGAAATATCGGTAGAGAGATTGTTTACATTTTTTGTATTTACAAGTGCTCTGTAAAGCATTGTGAAGGCGTCTATCCTTGTTATGTCGTTATCGGGATAGAACATGCCGTGGTCGGTTATTACCTTTTCCGTACAGCAGTCGGCTATTGCCTGCGCATAGTATGCGTTCTCGGCCACATCCTTGAAGCCGTACACATCGAGCACGCCGTTGCTGAAGCCGAAGGTCTTGTCCAAAAGCACGGCAAAGTCGCCCCTTATTATGTTTGAGCCGGGAGCATACATATCGTTGCCTATTCCCGAAGCTATGCCGTTCTGAGCTATATAGTCAATGTATTCGGCAGCCCAGCCGTAATTATCCGCTGTGACATCCTTGAAATAATCCGAATTTCCGTTTACTGCGGCAGAGGCGCTTATGCTCATTACGCCCGCAAGCACAATACTGCCCAAGCCTGTTAATATCTTTTTCATTTTGTTACTCCTTTCGATTTGTTTTTTCGTTATATATATATTTTCTCATATTACAGACAAAGTTTCAATATTTTTTTATTAAAATAACATTAAGTTTTGCTGTCAATATTTCACTTAAATTACAAATTGTGTAACATTTCACCATTTTTCCTATAAAATAAAACAGAGGAGGTTTTTTATATGTTAAAAGAAAGGGCGTTAAGGCACTATGAGGACGACTGCGGCTGCGCCGTGTGCATACTGCTCGCCTGCAGGGAGGAATACGGCGGTGATATTTCGGCGGACTGCCTGAGAGGATGCGAGGGCTTCTGCAGCGGTCTGGGCATAGGAAGTCTTTGCGGAGCGCTTCTCGGCTCGATCATGGCTATAGGCATATTCTGCGAGGATGTCGCCCTTGACAGGCTCATTTTTATGGATAGATTCAATTCACGGCTCGGAAGCATGCGCTGTTCAAAGCTGAGAAGATCGCCCGGCTGCGGACATATCATAGAAATTTCATGCGATATATTATCGGAATTGATTGACAAAGACAGAAAAAAATAATAGACTTAGTATATAGCAAAAAAATAAAAACTACGGAGGCACAAAATGGAAATAAAAGACATGCTCAAAAAGGTTGATCACACTCTTCTGAAGCAGACGGCGGTAATGGAGGATATAGAAAGGCTCTGCGATGACGGCATAGAATACGGCGTTGCAAGCGTATGTATACCGCCCGCCTTTGTAAGAAGGGCAAAAGTATATACGATGGGAAGGATACCCATATGTACAGTCATAGGCTTTCCCAACGGCTATAACACTACGGATGTAAAGGTGTATGAGACCGAAAAAGCCATATATGACGGCGCCGATGAGATAGATATGGTCATAAACATAAACGCGCTTAAGGATAAAGACTACAGCTATGTCTTAAACGAGATAAAAGCTGTAAGAAGGGCATGCGAGGGAAAAATACTCAAGGTGATAATAGAGACCTGCCTTCTAACGGACAAGGAAAAAATAAAGATGTGCAAAATAGTGGGCGATTCGGGCGCAGAATTTATAAAGACAAGCACGGGCTTCGGAAAGGGCGGAGCCTCAAGACATGACATAAATCTTATAAGGAAAAATCTGCCCGAAGGACTTAAGATAAAGGCTGCAGGCGGAATAACCAAGCTTGCGGATGCGGATAAGTACATAACAATGGGCGCACAGAGGCTCGGCACAAGCCGTATTGTGGAGATCGTGAAGGAGGAAGGCCTGATATGATGTACATACTCGCAGTCATACTCATAGTCTTGATGATCGTGCTCATAATTCTTGTCGTAAGGCTCGGTATAGGAAGGATAAGCAAAAACGACATAGAAAGAATTATAGAGAGAAACAAAGAAAATAACAACAATATAAGCGAAAAAATAAAGCTGATAGACAGTAATATGACCGAAAAAATGAGCATTATAGAGGACAATATGGCAGACCGTCAGGAGGATATGCGAAAAGCCATATCAGCCTCCTTCTCACAACAGGAGCAGAGATTCAGCTCATTTTCACGGGAAAACGAGCAGAAGCTTGAAAACATAAGGGAGACCGTGCAAAAAAATCTCGTCCGCATGCAGGAGGATAACAACAGAAAGCTTGACGAGATGCGGGGCGTTGTGGACAGGAACCTTCAGGAAACGCTTGAAAAAAAGATGAACGAGTCTTTCAGCACCGTGAGTAAAAGACTTGAGGAAGTCCACCGCGGACTCGGCGATATGCAGAACCTTGCAAAGGATGTAGGCGGACTTAAAAATGTGCTTTCTAATGTAAAAACAAGGGGGATACTGGGCGAGATACAGCTCGGCGCTATATTAAAGGAGATACTTGCGCCCGAACAGTATGAAGAAAATGTAGTGGTAGTGCCCAAAAGCAGAAAGCCCGTTGAGTTTGCCATAAGGCTTCCCGGAAACGACGACGGCTGTGTTTATCTGCCCATAGACAGCAAATTCCCGGGCGACAGATACCAAGCCCTCCTTGACGCTTATGACACGGGCGACAAAGCAGAGGTGGAAAAGAAATTCAAGGAGCTAAGGACAGCTATATTGTCGGAGGCTAAGGATATAAAGGAAAAATACATATCTCCGCCGTACACTACAAACTTTGCAATAATGTTTTTGCCTTTTGAGGGACTTTATTCCGAGGTCGTCAACAGGGGGCTCATAGAAGAACTGCAGAATAAATTCAATATAAATGTAGCGGGACCCGGTACAATGGCCGCTCTTCTGAACAGCCTGCAAATGGGCTTCAAGACCCTTGCTCTGCAAAAAAGAAGCACCGAGGTGTGGAATATACTCACCGAGGTGAGAACAGAATTTGAGAAGTTTGCGGGTATACTTGAAAAAACGCATGATCATCTTACAAGAGCTGAAAATAGCCTTGATGAACTTATGAAGACAAGAACGAACCAAATGATGAGAAAACTCCGAAAAGCAGACCGACAAAGTGACGGAGAGGCTGAGGTGAAAGATGAAGAATAGACTTGTATGCGATTGCTTCGATATATGGACGGACGATATAAAAAGGGAGCTTGAAAACGGCGCAGAGACCTTCGAGGACCTGGAAAAAAGCATAAGGCTCGGCGTGATGTGCTCTGCCTGCACAGCCGACAGCAAAAAGGTGATAGAGGAACTGAAGAAGGAGCTCGGAAAGTGATAATGACACACTTCTGCGACTTCCCTCGGGCGAGCAATGGCTGGCCGTATTGCTTTGCAATACTGCTCGCCCATGCAACCGAGGCTCGCCCCTTATCTCATTAAAGGTAATGGGGACAGTCCCGGTGAGTATAAGGCTGATTGCTCTATAAAGCTTGTGCAGTGCCGTTTATTGCAGCAAAACAGCTATGTTCGGGACAGTCCCCGCACCGGAGTTACCGCGAGGCTGCCGTAACGAAGCCAACAAGCGGGGACTGTCCCTAAAATGAGCAAAAAGCTGTCCTTAAAGGTGATGTATAAGCTAAAAAAATCGAAAATCAGACAAGTACAGGGACTGTCCCCAAAATATATGGATAGGTAATAGGGACCACTCCCCAACGGATAATAAAATCTTATGGGCGAGCATTGCTCGCCCGTTTATAATATTTTTGATTTTTTCGACAGTCTGAGGAGAGCTCTTCGCTCTCCCTTCTTTATCTTATCACCTTTAGGCGTTTGCGAAACGCCATAAGACGCATAAATACGGCATTTTTTACTAAAAAAATAAATAACTCCTCACAGGATATGGTATAATAGAGTTAACCCAAAACTAAAATCCACCATCCAAGAAAGGAGTTATTCT
>CANROO010000048.1 GCA_947632235.1 uncultured Clostridia bacterium | reverse complement strand
GGCACTGCACAAGCTTTATAGAGCAATAAGTCTTGTATCCGCCGGGACTGTCCCCATTATGTTATCCTTTCGTTTTGGGGACAGTCCCTGTGCTTGTATAATTTTTGGTTTTTTTAGCTTATACATCACCGTTCAGTGCAACTTTTTTGTTTCTCTAGGGACAGTCCCCACTTGTTGGTTATGTATCGGCAACCTCACGGTAACTCCGGTGCGGGGACTGTCCCGAACGCAGCTGTTTTGCTGCCATAAATGGCACTGCACAAGCTTTATAGAGCAATAAGTCTTGTATCCGCCGGGACTGTCCCCATTACATTATCCTTTCGTTTTGGGGACAGTCCCTATTCAGGGACAGTCCCCGCTTGTCGGCTTCGTTTCGGCTGCCTCACGGTAACTCCGGTGCGGGGTTGGTCCCCTTCTCATCACACTCCCAGTCTTTTCTCCGCTTCGCATATAACGACCGGCATGACCGAAAGGCCGAAAACACACGCCCACCCGGCCGCATCAAGAGCGCAGGTGCCGAAGATCTCTCTGAAGCCTCCCACGGTGACAAGCCACTGAAGGGCAATGCCTGCCAGAAGTGCGCCGGCAAGCCACAGATTGCCGAATATATTTATAGTCAGAAGGCTTTTTTCGGTGCGCATATTGAAGGCATGAAAGAGCTGAGAAATGCTCAGTGTGCAGAAGCACATGGTCCTGCCCATGTCAATACCGCCGAAAATGACCTTGCCCACTGCGTAGGCGAGAAGAGCCAGAGCGCCTATCATAAAGCCCTCGGGCACTATCCTGCGCCACTGCCACAGCCTTCCGCTCACGCTCCTGCCCTGCATAATATCCTTCTGCGCCTTGTCAACGCCCAAAGCGGCGGCAGGAAGCGAATCCGTCACCAGATTTACCCAGAGGAGCTGAACGGGGAGAAGGGGCACGTCAAAGCCCATTATAACGGCAAGCAGTATCACCAGTATCTCGCCTATGTTGGACGAGAGCAGGAAATGTATCACCTTGAGTATGTTTTCATATATGCCCCTGCCTTCCTCCACGGCGCTTGCTATGGTGTTGAAGTTGTCATCGGCAAGCACTATATCGGCCGCCTGTCTTGCCGTTTCCGTGCCGTTTTTGCCCATTGCGCACCCTATGTCGGCAAGCTTTATGGACGGCGCATCGTTTATGCCGTCTCCTGCAAACGCCACCACCTCGCCCTGTTTTTTAAGTATATCCACTATCCTGTATTTCTGCTCGGGCGTAACACGCGCAAAAACACTGCATTTTTCAAGCATTTTTTTAAGCTCTGCGCTGTCGGCGCGCTCTATATCATCTCCCGATATAACGGGTGAATCTATACCTATTTCATGCGCTATCGCTCCTGCTGTGACCCTGTTGTCGCCTGTGAGCATTATTGTGCGTATGCCTGCATCCCTGCACAGTTCTACAGAGGCCTTAACGCCCCTTCTCGGACGGTCCGAAAGCGCTATGAGCCCCACAAATTCAAAACCTCTTTCCTCCTTTATGACAGTCGAAGAGAGCTTTTTTGCCACAGCAAGCACCCTTAAGCCCTTCTCGGCGAGCATATCCGCCCTTTTCAGTATACCCGCTCTGTCCGCTCCCCTGCATATGCCGAGCACCGCCTCTGCAGCGCCCTTGCACACCGCCTTGTAGTCATTTCCGCTTTTATGTACAGTTGTCATGAGCCGTCTTTCGGATGAAAAGGGTATTTCGTACACCCTCGGCTCCACGCTGTCAAGCTCGTATTTTATTATGCCTCTTTCCTCGGCTCCGCGCACTATTCCAAGCTCCGTAGCCTCGCCCCTTTCGGTATCCGCATCACAGCAGAGACAGGCGAGCCTCAGAGCCTCATCGCTGTCGCTGTGGCAAAGCGTCATTTTGTTTTCGGTCACGGTGCCGGTTTTGTCGGTGCATATCACCGTGGCATTCCCCAAAGCCTCCACTGCAGGCAGTTTTTTAACTATCGCCCTGCGTTTTGCCATTTTCTGAACACCTATTGCAAGCACTATAGTAACAACGGCTGTAAGTCCCTCGGGTATGGCGGCCACGGCAAGGCTTACGGCAGTCATGAACATGCCGAAGACCGAAAAACCCCTCAGGGTGCCTATGCAGAATATAAAAACGCATATCATAAGAGCGCCTGCGCCGAGCTCCCTGCCGAGCCTTCCCAGCTTTTTCTGCAGGGGCGTTTCATCGTCACTTCGGGCAAGGAGCCTTGATATACCGCCCAGCTCCGTTTCCCTGCCCGTGTGCGTAACAACGGCTCTTGCGCGCCCTCTTGCCACGCCCGTACCCATGAAGAGCAGGTTGCATCTTTCGGCAAGGGGCGTATTTTCGGGGAGAACGCACTCCTGCTTTTCAGCTCCCGTCACCTCTCCCGTGAGCATGGATTCGTCCGCCTTGAGCGCCGAGCTCTCTATTATACGGCAGTCCGCAGGCACAATATCCCCTGCGCCGAGAATAAGTATGTCCCCCGGCACTAAGTCCTCGCCTGCTATGCTCATCTCCCTTGAGCCTCTTACTACCCTGGCAGTGGGCGCGCTGAGCCTGCCGAGCGCTTCAAGCGCCCTGTCCGCCTTTATCTGCTGAAAGGTGCCTATTACTGCATTAAACACCACTATAACGCCTATCACGGCGCTGTCGGTGAAGTCCGTTCCGCCCGAATACAGCTCCGCAAGCGCGCTTATGACAGCCGCGGCAATGAGCACAAGCACCATGAAGTCCCTGAACTGCCCCATGAATATGCCCAATACGGAGGACCTTTTTTTGAACTCCGTTATGTTTTTTCCATAGCATTTAAGCCGTGATACGGCCGTTTCCTCGTCCAGTCCGTCATTTATGCTCGTGCCGAGCTGTCTTATCGCCTGCCTTATGTCAACGCTGTGATACTCCATAAATACGCTCCTTTTTATGCTTAATTTAAAACTTGTCTGCTTAAATCTAGGCTATGCGGACAGGCACCGAAATATGACTTTTTCATAGCATAAAAAGAGGTGATATGATGTTAAAGCTAACGGCGCTTGCGCTTGTGTTGTCATTCGATGCGCTTTCCTTCGGCATAAGCTTCGGCATAAAGGGGATAGCACTGCCTGCAAAGGCGGTATTTTTGATATGTGCCTCGGGCTTTGCGCTCACTCTGGGCGCCGTGAGGATAGGCGAGCTAATGTACGCCTTCATTCCCTTCGGCAGGGCTGCGGGCGGAGCCGTGCTCATAGTCTCGGGAATATATCTGGCGCTCGATATAAAGGGAAAAAACAGCCTTAAGCCTATATTTTCCGCCCCCGAAAAAACGGACATGGACAAAAGCGGAGCCATAGAGCCTGCCGAGGCGCTCGCCATAGGCACCGCACTCTCCGTGGACTCCTGCGCCGCAGTTATAGGCACGGCTTATATGGGCGCTCTTCTTCCTGCGGTCATAGTGCTCTTTCAGCTTGTTTTTCTGCTTGCAGGTATGCTTGCAGGCAAAAAAATAAACAGCCGTTTCAGCGGAAAATACGCCTCATTGCTGTCGGGACTGATAATTGTTGTGATGGGCTTCGCTCAGCTGCGCGGATAGGGGGAATATTGGCAGGGACAGCCCCCGGCGGGCGTGCAATGCACGCCCCTACAGGCAAGGGAAGTGCAAAACATAAATATTTTACACATTATATCGGATGTCTGCCCGTGCGAGCCGTTTGTCTGAGCCAAAGGCTCATCAAAAATTTGGTTTATTTATTTCAAAATAAAAAAAGGCGACACCCGGATTTGAACCGGGGATCGCGGAGTTGCAGTCCGATGCCTTAGCCTCTTGGCTATGTCGCCATGAACCTGCCGAAAAATAAAAGGCTTTCTCAAACCCTTCATTTGCGGTAAGAATGACTCGTAGGGGAATCGAACCCCTGTTTCAGCCGTGAGAGGGCCGCGTCTTAGCCGCTTGACCAACGAGCCATAAAAAAATAAGCTCCCCGAGTAGGGCTCGAACCTACGACCCATCGGTTAACAGCCGATTGCTCTACCACTGAGCTATCGAGGATTATTGCGTCAACAAAATTATTCTATCATAACAGGATATGTTTGTCAAGAAAAAAATGAAAATTTTATGCGACAGGAAACGGGGAAATTGACCAAATTTCAATTATTTTCAAAATAGTTATAATATATTGATAAATTTTTTGTGTTATGATATAATATTTTCAGGGATAGGCGAAAGCCTTGATCTCGCAAAGGGAAATGATATAGCGGTTATTCCTCATTTTAACATAATTCTTGGGGATATGATGCCTATGAGATAGGATAAATGTTTTTGGGATTCTATGAAAGGGGGAATAGTATGTATTATGAAAAAGTATTTGAAATTGATACTGTTTCTGTTGCTTTGCAGAGATGTATTGATGTTTACATATTTAATTCTTTACATATTAAAATAACCGCTTTCAGAACTTCCAAAACTGAATAAAGCGGTTATTTTAACCTAATATTTATGAGGAACAACTGTGTTGTTTCTCATTGAATCGGAAAGATTTATCCGACAAGGCGAAGCCTTGCTTTTGCGAAGCAAAAGTTCTGATTTGTGTTTATATAGTAACATATTTATTTTTATTTGTCAAGTTTCTTGATTATTTATGCTTAAAATATCAAGAAGCTTTTTTAAATGAACAGTCAGGCGGACGCTGTATTATCTATACTGTTATCATCGAAATAACAGTATAGATCCAATTTAAGGCTCTGTTTTTTGCCATTATAAAAACACATTGTTTTATAAAATATTAAATGAACAATGTGTTTTTAAAGGAGCATGGCAAAAGAGCCTTAAATTTCTTTTTTATTTTTTGCTTTGCAAAAAATAAAAAAGAAAGCCCCGGAATTTTCCGAAGCCCTCCTTCAAATGCCCGGAACCGGAATCGAACCGGTACGGGATTTAACTCCCGCAGGATTTTAAGTCCTGTGCGTCTGCCAGTTCCGCCACCCGGGCAAATGATATTTATTAAAGCGCTGTTCAATGTGAGGCGGGACAAACGTGTGAAACAACGCAATAATAAATATCAAAAATGGGAACAATAGGGCTCGAACCTATGACCCCCTGCTTGTAAGGCAGATGCTCTCCCAGCTGAGCTATGCTCCCATATATGACGACTCGGAAGGGGCTCGAACCCTCGACCTCTGGCGTGACAGGCCAGCGCTCTAACCAGCTGAGCTACCGAGCCATATATGCACAAATTTCCATAAAAAGAAGGAAAATATGTTGTTTTTTATGGCCGTTGACTCTCCGAGTAAATCAGAATATTGTTAACGACAAATAACAGTATACATTATATAAAGCTGTTTGTCAAGCATTATTTTTATTTTTTTTATAAATTTATGCTTAAAAGCACTCTCCCGTGTACGCATTTACATAGTATTCCCTGCCGCCGCACATTATGATATAAAACGGCACGGCGTAGCTTTCGTTTATGTTTTCGGATTCTAGGGAATAATATCCCAGCTCAACATCTGTTATAACGGGCTTTTTGTTGTCCTTTAGCATGAGCTCATATGCCGAATATACGGCCTCATCGGCGGCGTATATCACATTGCTCTCGTTCATCTCGCTGCCCACCGAAACATACCTGAGGGCAAGCGATATATTTCTGCCGTTTATTGTGAAGTAGGCAAAATTGCTGAAAACATTGCGTCCCTCGGCTTTTTCGTAGTACTTCAGAAGATGACCGTTCTCGGTGTCGGACTTGGAATGGAAGCTGTAATTTCCGAAGCTCTTGTTTATGGAGGCTATGAGCCTGTCGGCATACTCCCTTTCCGCCTTTTCGGTGGGGAAGGGCTCATCGGCTGTTGTGGTGTAGCTTATTGTGCCGTCCTTTATTATAAGCCTTGACTTGTCCGACATAAACACTATGCTGTTGTATTCCTCCGTCCTTCTCACATTGCTTTCGCCCGACATAAATATGCCCTCGAGCATGAGAAGGTCAAAGTCATAGTCGCTGACCTCTATCCTCGCCATGGGTCTGTAGCTTCTTGGCAGAGGGCAGGCAAGAGTTATGTCCTTCTGCTCCAGAAGGGCGGTAAGGTCGTTTATTCTCTCGCTTGATATACGGCTTCCCAGGCTCTTGTATATATTGAAGCCAAAAAGCACTATATTCAGCACTATGAGGAAAATTATTGTGTAATTTTTCGCCTTTGTCCATTCCATAGAGCTCTCTCCCTATATGTCCGCAACATACTCCCTGCCGTCTATATCCACTATCCAGTTGAGGCCGAAGCTTTTGTCCCTTGCGATATAGGCAAGCGTCATATTATTGACGGGCTTTGCATCGGCGGTGTTTTTGTACAGCTGTGAATAGAGCTTGTCTATTGCGCCTATGAAGTCTATTCTTGCGCTTTGTATATTTTTGTCCGAGAGGGTGTAACGGCAGGCATATTTTCTGTATCTGTCCACGCTTCCCTGCGACACGCTCACCTCTATAAAGCTTGAAAGACCCGTTTTTTCCTTTATTTCCTCCGAGGGCAGAAGCTTAAGGTCGTTCAGCTTGTAGTTGAAGAGGAAGGTGAACTGACCGTCGGCATAGCTGTAGGAATGGAGATAGACCTCGTTTGTTACAAACTTGTCCTGCTCTATTATGTTGAGCGCCGCGCCCAGATCGTCCGAAAAACTGCTTCCGTTCTGTCTTTTGGTGTCATAGCTGAAATATTCCATAACATCGTTTTCGCTGAACTTGACTACGGTGGTGTCATCGCTGAAGGTATAGCCGTCGCTGTTTCTGGTGTAATTGCCGGCTATGGCGTTGTTGAAGAAAATATTTGCGTTTTCCTCTATCATCTGTATGTCTTTGGCAGTGAAGTGCGGTTCAACGGCATTGTAGCTGTAGTTTTCGTTCTTGCAGCGGGGAAGGAATATATTTTCGCTGAAAATATCGAAGCCGTTTTCCGCGCTCGATATGTAGTAAATATCGCTGTCCCTGTCGGCAAGCCTTGTGCCTGCGTCAAAGCATTCGCCTATTACCGAACTGCTCTTAAGCTCCGCCGTTGAGCTGGTCTTGTCCTTGGAATTGAAGAATATGACGCGCATATACGAATTGTCCGCTCTTGGGGATATAACAATGGTGTCGAAACTCTTTATTGCGCTTATGTTCTCACTTTTCACATCAAAAAGGCTTTCGAGGGCATTGGGTCCGAAGGTACAGCTGTAGCTGTATATCACGGCTCTGTTGTCAAGCACGCTGTTCCAGTCCACATTGCCGGTGTTCTCCGACATACTGCCCTTTGAAAGAGCCTCCGAAACGGCTGTGTCTATCGTCTTTTTGTACTCATTTGTATATATTCCGCTGCCTATTATTACAACTCTGTTGTCGCCCGTGTTCACTATCAGGCGGTCGAGGGTGTAGAACATATCCCCCGTGCTCTCGCTCCTGCCGGAGAAATTAAAAAAGTTATGGTCTGAAATATCTTCAAACCATAACTTACCTGTCTGATAAATAGCCAGAACCATCAAAAAAGCAATTATAAAATTTCTTCCTAAATGCTTTATGGTCATTGTACGCTCTGAGCCCCTTTTAATATTATCCTATATGTACATTATGCGTCAAACGCTCTTACCAGCTTCTTCCGCCCGGCACGGCTATGCTCTGCGAAAGAGTAGCCTTCAGCACGGCGTTCTTCCTGGTGATGGTAGTCCTTACTTCCGAATAAGCCGTATCCTTGCGGGCGGCCGCCACAACATAGTTTTTACCCTCCTTGAGGCTTATGCTCTGCGAGAATATACCGCTTGAGCCCACCGTGATGTTATAGGAGCGTATATATTTGTAGGTAGTGCTGGAGCTTACGGTAACGGGCTCGTATATCGTGATGACGATCTTTGCGCCCGGCTCCGCTGTGCCCGATACCACCCTTGTGGAATCGAATGTTATCTCAGAAGTTTTGGATGTGTTTATGCCGCTTGTTATTCTGAAGTTATTGACCGGCGCAGCGCTTGCAGGCACGGCTGTCAATACAAAAACAGACACCAGCATTGCTGCGAGCATAAATAATAGCTTTTTCATACCTTACGGCGCCTCCCTTCCGAAAATTGGAAAACAGCGAAAGCAACACTTTTGGACATAGCTTTTACTATGTCCCCATAATGTTATACCTTATCCTTCTCTGTTTTCAAAATTATTATACCACACTTTAGGGGATTTTTATATTACATTATTATTTCAAATTAAGGTATAGCTGAAAGGAGGTGAAAAAGACGGAAAAAAGCGGGACTTAGAGACAGTGAAGCGGTTTTTGTATGTTATATATTAATGTTGGGGACCCAATACGAAAAACAAACCACACCCTTGCCTGTAGGGGCGACTTGCAGTCGTCCGCGGGAGACCGAAGGTCTCCCCTACATTGAAATCAGTGCAGTCATAACATTTTGGGGAGCTGCCCCCGTTTGTCGGCTTCGTATCGGCTGCCTCAAGGTGACACTAGTGCGGGGACTGTCCCAAATTTAACTGTCTGCTGTCTTGAACAGTACTGTATAAACTTTGTATGTCAAAAAATTTTATGTGCCGTGGGACTGTCCCCAATACGAAAAACAAACCAACTCCCCTGCCTGTAAGGGCGACTTGCATGCCGCCCGCGGGAGACCGAAGGTCTCCCCTACATTTAAATCAGTGCAGTTATAATGTTTGGGAAGCTGTCCCCAATGCCTCCATCATCTTAAAACAACCCCATCACCAAACATAAGCTGTTTCCTGCAGGTACACACACCGCGTAAAATAACATAAATAAATTTTATAAAAAACACTGGTATTTTTATGCCAAATATGGTATAATAAATTTGTAAATTTAATTTACAAAAATCCAAAAGTTCTCAACAAAATGTGGAAAAATCTGTTGATAACTCTATTTTAAAACAAAAAAACACTGTAAAATTCAATATTATATATAGTTATCCACAATTGTTAATAACCCCGAAATTTAACTGTTTTAATACAAAAAGTTATAAAAATAAATTTACGAAAGGAGATACAAAATTTTGAATGCCGAACAATATTGGGAGAGAGTTATAAAAATTCTCCGCGAAGAGATAAATGACGTCATATTCAAGGCGTTTATAACTCCAATAATCCCGATCAGATATACAGACGAATATTTCATAGTAAAGCTGAGCATTGAAGCAAGCATGTACAGAGATATGCTCAAGAAATACATAAAAAAGATAAATTCGGCTCTTTCAAAGGTTTTTGAAAGGCCCATGACACTCATATACGAGGACGAGATAGACAAGGACGACAACGTTACGCTTCAGAAGGAAAGGATAGAGGCGGCGCGAAAGGACAAGGGACTTAACCCCGAATACAGCTTTGAAAACTACGTTGTGGGAAATTCCAACAACACGGCATATGCTGCGGCGGTTGCCATTGCCGACAACCCCGGAGAGGACGACATGTACAATCCCTTCTTCATTTACGGCGGTGTGGGACTGGGAAAGACACACCTCATGCACGCCATAGGCAATTATTTCATGGACAACAATCCCAACGCAAGAGTTCTCTATGTTACCTGCGAAAAATTCACAAATGAATTTATATCTGCCATATCCAGCAGGACAACAATGGAATTTAAGGACAAATACAGGGAGCTGGACCTTCTTCTCATAGATGATGTGCAGTTTTTATCCGGAAAAACGGAGACGCAGGAGGAATTTTTCCACACCTTCAATTCCCTCATAGATTCCAAAAAACAGATCGTTATGTGCTCCGACAGGAAGCCCTCCGAGATAAAAACTCTCACGGACAGGCTCGTGGGCAGGATGTCAAGCGGTATAATGTTTGACATAAAATCGCCCGACTTCGAGACCAGAACTGCCATACTCGAAAAAAAAGCAGAAAAAAAGAACATAAGGATAGACACCAAAATACTTCAGTACATAGCTCTCAAAATAACGTCCAACATAAGGATACTGGAGGGCGCCTTCAACAACATTGTGCTCTACAGCGGACTCAACAACAGGATAATAGACCTGGAGCTCGTGGACGAGGTACTGAACGAATATATAAACAGCAACAAAGAAAATCTGAGCGTAAAATACATACAGGACACTGTGGCAGATTTTTACAAGGTCTCTGTTGAGGAGCTTCTTTCAAAGAGGCGCACAAAGCCTCTCACCACCTACAGACACATTGCCATGTATCTGTGCAGGAAGTACCTTGAGGAAAGCCTTGAGGAAATAGGCGATAAATTCGGCGGAAGGGATCATTCCACAGTCATGAACGGCTGCGATAAGGTCACAAGGCTCATAGACGGCAATGAGGAAAGAGCGGCCGAGATAAAAATAATAGAAAAACGCCTTCTGGGTAATTAGCTTTTTTCCTTTATAATTGTGCAGTAATAAACATTTTTAAACTACATTTTCGACAATACGGGGACTGTCCCTAAAATGAACAATAAGCAGTTTTAAGCTGTTATATTTTAAATGTATATTTAGTATAAATTATAAAAATACAGGGACTGTCCCCAAACTTAAAAAACACCTATCCCCAAAAATACACAAGCTTTCCTCACAGAAATCAACATGGAATTTTATATCCACAATTTTTGTTAAAATGTTATGGGAAAGGTGTTAATAAATGTTAATAAAAAAGGCTGTAAATAAAATATGCAGATTTCTCTGTTGATCACGGTTTAAAAAGCCTCGGCTTATCAATATCCGTTGTTTACAAATTTTTGGCTTTAAAAGACATATTTTGCATACTTATCAACAAATCAACGGACATTATTATTACTACTTCAATTATAAAATATAAATTATAAATAATAAAATATAAAACATAAATCATAAAATAAAATTCCGAAGGGAGAATGGTTATGCACATTGAATGCAGTAAAACAAATCTTGTAAATGCAATAAACATGGTCAACAAGGCGGTACCCTCGCGTTCTACCATGGAGATACTTTCATGTATACTTCTCATTGCCGACAGAGACGGCTTCAGGCTGGTTGGCAACGATCTGAAGCTGAGCATAGAGACCTCAGACATAGAGGCGGAGGTATACGAAAAGGGCAGGGTCGCCCTTGATGCGAGGATATTTTCGGACATTATAAGAAATCTGCCTACGGAGTATGTCACTGTAAAGGCGGATGAAAAATTCAACTGTGCCATAACATCGGGCAAATCTGTTTTCAACATAAAGGGTCTTGACGGTGAGCAGTACCCCATGCCCGAGGCTCTCACAAGGAATATAGGCGAGGCGGAGATAAGCTCCCTTGTACTCAAAAATATGATAAGAAACACTATTTTTTCCGTATCGGTAGAGGAAAACAGACCCATACTCACGGGCGAGCTCCTCAAATTTGACGACAACGAGCTTCATATAGTAGCAATAGACGGCTACAGAGTGAGCTGGAGGAAGACGGGCATAAAATACGAGGGCTACAACGAGATAGTTGTGCCTGCAAAGACGCTCAACGAGATATGCAGGCTTCTGCCGGACGATGAAAAGGAGAATGTAAAAATAGTATTTTCGTCAATGCACGTAATGTTCATATTGGACAAGTGCAAGGTGGTATCGAGGCTTCTGGACGGAGATTTCCTCAATTACGAAAATCTCTTCACGGGCGAGCAGTCACTTGTTATGACCGTGGACACACAGCAGCTTCTGACAGCTCTTTCAAGGTCTGTCATTATATCTGACGACAGCAGAAAGCCCGAGATAACTCTCACCGTAAAGGACAGATTTATGAACATTTACTCCAACACATCCATAGGAACACTCAACGAGGATGTGCCCATAAATCTTGAAAAGGGCGATGAGCTCGTTATACGCTTCAACGCCAGGTATCTCATAGACATAATGAATGCCGTGGACGAGGAATATGTAAAGCTCAGCTTCAAGACGAATAAATCGCCCTGCATAGCCGAGCCCGTTACGGCTGATAATTTCAAATATCTTGTACTGCCCATAAATCCGAGATAAAAAAAGGAGTAAAAGCTTTGGAATATATAAAGATACATACCGATTACATAAAATTACAGCAGGCTCTGAAGCTTGCAAGCGTTGTGGGTCAGGGCTCCGATGCCAAGGCCATAATACAGGACGGCTTCGTGAAGGTGAACGGGGAGGTCTGCCTCATGCGCGGTAAAAAATGCGTAAAAGGCGATGTTATAAGCGTCAGCGGAGAGCTTTATGACGACAAGAATGACTTTGTTTTCGAGGTTATGTAAATGCTTATAAAAAATATTACATTGGTCAATTACAGAAATATTGAAAAAATAAATATTGATCTGTCGCCCGATGTAAATCTTTTTTACGGTGATAACGCTCAGGGCAAAACAAATATACTTGAGGCCATATATATATGCGCGGCAGGCAGGAGCCACAGGACGCATTTTTCAAGGGAGCT
This sequence comes from uncultured Clostridia bacterium, assembly GCA_947632235.1. Taxonomy (GTDB): domain Bacteria; phylum Bacillota; class Clostridia; order Lachnospirales; family CAG-274; genus Gallispira. The sequence goes on along the minus strand of CANROO010000048.1, from coordinate 3,431 downwards.
CATACGCTTCGGCGAGGAAAGCGCGCATATTCAGCTTATAGTTGAAAAAGAGGGCTTCAGTGACAAAATAAACATACAGATAAAAAATAACAACAAAAAAGGCATTGCCATAAACAATATGGCTGTCAAAAGCATAAATGAGCTTTTCGGCACCGTCAATGTATTTTTCTTTTCTCCTCAGGACCTTCTTCTCATAAAGGAGGGTCCTGCGCTGAGGCGCAGATATATAGACATGGAGCTTTGTCAGCTCAGCAGGCTCTACGCCTACGATCTGAGCAGTTATTACAGAGTGCTGAGGGAAAGGAATATTTTTCTCAAAAACAAGCCCGACAAAATAATGATGGATATATATGACGAAAAGCTTGTGGAATACGGCGTAAGGATAATTTCGGAGAGGGAGAGATTTGTTGAAGGACTGAATGAATTTGCCGACAGGATACACAGGGACATAACGGGAAATAAGGAAAGCCTCGAGGTAAAATACATCAAAAATGTGAGCGCCGATAATTTTTATGATAAATTAAAGTACGATCTTAAGAGAGATATATTGTACGGTTCAACATCCCACGGCATACACAAGGACGACCTTGTTTTCAATATAAACGGCATAAATGCAAGGGATTACGGCTCGCAGGGCCAGCAGAGGACCGTGTGCCTTTCTCTCAAGCTTGCAGAGATAGAGATAGTAAAAAGCCTGCTCGGACAGCCTCCGGTGCTCCTTCTGGACGATGTTCTCTCCGAGCTTGACAGAAGCCGTCAGCTGTACATTCTGGATAAAATAAAGAATATACAGACTGTCATAACCTCCACCGGCATAGACGATCTGAAGGATAAGCAGAATGTCAGGATATTCAATGTGAAGGACGGAAAGGTGTTTTAAAGGTGTAAAAATATGGTACTTGAAAACAAGCTCGGCATTAAAAATTCCTCCGAATTAAGAGAGGCGGAGGAAAAAATAAGCAAGCTGAGAGCAAAGGAAATTTTTGAAAAAAATATATCTCAAAAATTTGAAACAGGCACATTCAAGGGTCTTTCGGATATACACAGATTTATTTTCGGCGATATATACGGCTTTGCCGGAAAAATAAGGACTGTAAATATATCAAAGGGCTCTTTTCGCTTTGCTCCCGTCATTTATATTCACGAGGCTATAAAAAATGTGGATAAAATGCCGTTTTCCACATTTGACGAGATAATTGAAAAATATGTTGAAATGAATATAGTTCATCCCTTCAGAGAGGGCAACGGCAGAAGCATGAGGCTCTGGCTTGATATTATGCTTAAAAGCTCTTTAAAAAAGGTCGTGGACCGGCGGAAAATTGACAAGGAGGAATACCTCTCCGCTATGGAAAGAAGCCCCGTAAAGGATATTGAAATAAAGCATATAATAAAAGAAGCCCTCACGGATGATATAAATAACAGAGAGGTATATATGAAGGGCGTGGATATGAGCTATTATTATGAGGGATATGATATGTTTGATACAGAAAAGCTGAAGTGAGTGTGATAAGCGGGGACTGTCCCTGAACAGGGACTGTCCCCAAAATGTTATGACTGCATTGATTTCAATGTAGGGGAGACCTTCGGTCTCCCGCGGGCGACTGCAAGTCGCCCCTACAGGCAAGGGTGTTGGTTTGTTTTTCGTATTGGGAAGCTGTCCCCATTAACCCAAAACAAAAAAAACCTCTCCCTCACGAGTTTTTCAAGAGCAAAAAAAAAGAGATCTCTCTCTTTTTTTTTATTATTCGCCGGAAATATTTTTATCCTTATTGACGATATTTTCAACGGCCTTGACAATGCCTGCGGTGAATTTATATTCATCGAGCGTGCAAAGTCCTTCTATGGTAGTTCCGCCGGGTGAGCATACCTTATCCACAAGGCTCTGAGGATGCATATTGCTCTTTTCAAGCATAACTGCGCTGCCCTTTACTGCCTCTGCCGCTATTTCGAGCGCAAGCTCCTTTTTCATACCCATCTTCTGAGCGCCTCTTGCAAGAGCGTCTATAAATGTATAGACATAGGCGGGAGAACAGCCTGCTATTGCCGAAAAAATGCCGAACTGGTCCTCACTTATATCTACGACCTTGCCGAAGCGTGAAAGTATCTTATTAACTGACTTATATTCGTCATCCGTCACAAATTCATTACGGCATACAGCTGTAACGGACATACCTACGGAAGCATTCACATTGGGCATTATCCTTACCAGTTTAACATCAAAGCAAAGCCTGTTCTTTATTTCCTCCATGCTCACGCCTGCAGCCATAGACACAAGCACACTGTTGGAATTGAGAAGCTCATCTCGTATTTCAAGAAGTATATCCTTGTACATATCGGGCTTTACGGCAAGGAATGTAATATCCCTCACGGCAATGATGTTTTCATCACAGGGAGTGACGCCTGTCATTTTCCTGAGAGCCTCTATATTCTTGCGTGACACAAAAATGTCATAGTGCTTCTTAAGAGCATTTATGATGGTTCCGCCCATATTGCCCGCGCCTATAAAGCCCAGCTCGGGATTTGCCGAATCCTTGTGTTCTTCTGTGAGCTTTGCTTTTATCTTTGCCGTTATTTCGGGAGGCTTTGAAGCTATATGCTTGCGGAGCTCATTTTTGAGCATTTCGCCGAATTTGTCGACCTCCTCCTGATCCATGGGGAACTTTCTTTCTATTCCAAGATCAAGCATTTCATTGAAGGTTGCCTGGTCCTCGGCGCTGAATGTATAGGAATCTGTCTGTTCTGTTGTTGTTTTATCCTCAATATTCGGCATCTTTATAACATTTTTATTATTTTCCTCCGGCTTTGCCGTCGTTTTTTTGCTGTTGTTTCTTGTACCTGTCTGTCTTGCCATTTTTTATTATCCTCCTGTTTTTTTTAATTATAACTTAAATTCATCATTTTTTCAAGTGCTTTTACAGCATTTTCTGCTATTTTTTTATCTACCGTTATTTGTCTTGAAAAGTCGCCTGCGATTATCTGTTCAAGCGTCTCGCAAAGGTTTTCTATGTTCGTTTTGCTCATGTTTGTACATACGCTCGCTGTATCGAGTATTTTTATGTCCTTGTCGGGGAAGAGAGCCTTGAGCCTGTTTACAAGGTTGAACTCCGTGCCGACTATCCATTTTGAGCCCTTTTCGCCGTTTTTGACGGTGTTTATGATATATTCCGTGGAACCGCTTCCGTCACACAGCTCGACTGTTTCAAGGGGACATTCGGGATGTACTATTATTTTTGCGCCGTTTTCTGCCTGTCTTGCCCTTTTTACCGTATCGGGCGTTATTCTGTGATGCACATGGCAGAAGCCGTCCCAGAGTATCATTCTGACATCCTCGGGCGCACAGCTGTATATAAGCCGTTTTTTACCTCTGTCATAGAGTGCGGTGTGCTCCCTTTTTACTCCCAGCGAAACTGCCGTGTTCCTGCCCAGGTTCT
>CANROO010000047.1 GCA_947632235.1 uncultured Clostridia bacterium | reverse complement strand
AAGACAAATCAAAGTCAATATGTTCTGACATGTCATCAGAAAAAGCATAAGCTTCAAATAATCTTTCATAATACATATTATTCCCCCTTTCATAGAATCCCAAACATTTTTATCCTAAATCATAGGCATCAAACCTTTGAGATCATTAAGAGGAGGGACAACCGCATTAAATTGCTCCCTTTGCGAGATCAAGGCTTCCGCCTATCCCTAAGCCTATTATATCATAAAGCTGAAGCTGATACAAGTATAAATGCTTTATACATAAAACACGGGCTGAGTTTCCTCAGCCCGCTCATTTTATCTCCTCTCGATATCCTTATCCCTTATCATTCCGTTACTTCTGTCTATCGTATACTCATACTTTGTGCTGTTTGCGGTGAACTCCACATCATACACAGCCACACCGTCGTCATCGTCGTTATGCGTGTGTATATAATTGACATTTGCCTTTGCCACGCCTGCGTCCTTAAGAGCGATGTTCTCCGCCTCGGCTGAGGTTATACCGCCTGCCGTTGTGCCTGCGTTCTGTGTCTGTGCTCCTCCGCCGAGCGAGAAGTAAAGGTCTGTGTCAGCCTTCAATATCCTTCCCGTGGAGCTCTCTATATCGTATTCGTATTCCTTGCCGTTGGCTCTGAATTCTATCTCATACACCTGTCTGCCGTCGTCATAGTCCTGCTTTGCCTTTGTAAATTCAGCCTGTGTAAGTCCTGCGTCCTTGAGGGCTATATACTTGGCCTGTTCAAGAGTGACGGGAGCGCCCGAAGCAGGCTGAGTGCCCTGTACGGTCGTGCTCTGCGCCGTTTGGTTCTGCGCCGTCTGACCTTGAGCTGCGCTTGCCGTTGTATTCTGTACGGGAGTGAGAGCCACCTCATATTGCTTTTGATTGTATGTCAGCACCAGCTTTGCGCCCGTGCCCGTCTCCACTACATGCAGATTCATATTGTCCGCCACACAGCTGTGTACCATCACAAGCACAAGCCCCACAGCCAGAACTGCAATAACGATATTCTTAAAAATTTTCATAAAAACTCACCCTTTCTTTGATTTTTTGAATAAAATCAACATATTTTGTATACTTATTTTACCATTTATATACCTTTTATTCAATTAAAATTCAATTAGAAATTTAACAATGTGCAATTTTAACAAAAATGAGGCGAATATTTTGTAATAAGTGTGCAAGGCTGTCCCTGCTCTCCGAAAATATCTTATCTCCCGTATAACACTTATTATCCCGTTTTCGGCGGATTTTATAAATTTTGTTTTTGTGCTTTTTTGCCTGTCCCGTCCGCCCGATATTGAAAAATAGGTTGTATTTTTGTTTAAAATGTTGTATACTTATTATGTAAAGTTGTGATTTTTAATTCGTTCTTGACATTTTATCTTTTAGAATAAGTACATAAGTATAACGGATAGACTAAGGAGGAATATTTATTATGGCCGAGTATAAAAACAGCGGCTTGGACAGAAGATCTCTTGCCGAAATAAAAAGCAAAAGACTTGAGGAGGCTTTGAGTGCTTACACACCCGAGCAGACTAAGGAAACTGTCAGTAAGCTGCTGGAAGCTTATACGGATGACGGTAAAAATTATTTCGGCGCAGGCGCCAGAGATACCACCCTCTACTTTGCCGATGACGAGTACATAAGAGAAATTGAAAAGGAAAAGGCATCGGAAGCTGAAAAGGCGGAGGCGGAGGCAGAGCCCGAAAAGGAGAAAAATTCATTCGTAGGCAAGCTTCATAAGCTCACCTCCTTCATTACGGCAAGCGATGAAATTCAGGAGGAGCCCGCCGAAAAGCCGGCAGGCGAAAGGACGCTCCCCGGCATAAGGGAGGTGCCCATATCGGAGCTTAGCGCCCATGCTGAGGAAGAGCCCGAGCAAGCGCCCGAGCCCGAAAAAGAAGCGCCCGAGACTGAAGAAGCCGAAGCCGAAGCTCCCAAGGAAGCCGAAACGCTCACAAGCGCTTATGACGAGGCTGCCGCAGAGATAGAAAAACAGACAGCCGAGGCTCTTGAAAGCCTTGCTGCCGAAAATATAAATATCCCTCAGAATGAAACAGAGGAGCAGAGCGCAGAGCCTCTGCAGGCCGAAAAGGCGGAGCCAAAGCCCCAAAAGGTGGAGGCAAAGCCCAAAAAGGCGGAGGCAGAGCCAAAGCCCGAAAAGCCTCAAAAGGACGCAGAGCAGAGCGCTCCCGATGAACCCCAATATGAGCCTACGATAGTCATCAAGCCCGTAAAGCCCGAGGACATCGAAAAGGCGGAAAAAACCGAGGAGGAAACAGAAGAAATGAGACGCGAATTTTTTGACAACGAGATAGAGGTCGATGAAGTGCCTCGCCGCAGACGCAAGCATACGGAGCCTGCTCCCGAGCCGGAGGAGGTCAAGGAGCCCGATCCCGAATATGAGGAGGAGGACTACGCAGACGACGAGTATGAGGACGACTACGACGATGACGAGTACGATGACGGCTTAGAGGAGAAAAAGAGCAAATTCGGCGGTTTTTTCAGCCGTAAGAAGAAGGACGACTTCTATGACGATGACGATGAATATGACGATGAGGACTTTGACGACGATGAATATTATGACGATGACGAGTACGAGGAAGGCATATTTACCGTAGGCAGAGTTATAAATATACTTGTTATAATCGCCCTCATTTGCTCAACGGCATTCTTTGCCGCAAGCAATTACACCAATTCCAAGAAGCTTGAATCAGCCAACACTCAGATAAACGAGCTCAACAACGGCAGCGCCGCAGGCGGAGCAGACGAGCAGATCAATCAGCTCAAGGCTCAGATAGACACTCTCACTGCCGAGAATGCAAGACTTAAGTCCGGCGGAGCTCAGACGGGCACAACGCCTTCTGCGCCCACAACTCCCGCTTCCACCACAATAAGCGGTACGGCGCCCGCAGACGAGACGGATTCCTCGTCGGATACGCCTTCATCGGGCTCGACCTACACCATTAAGGCGGGCGACACCGGCTCAAAGATATGTAATGCAGTTTACGGACAGTATACTCCCGAGCTTTGGGATAAGATACTTTCTGCTAACAATATGACTACATCAACGGTTTATCACCCCGGCGATGTGCTTCAGATTCCTTGATAAAGGGAGGAAAATATGAATTATTCCGAATTAAGCCTTGCGGAGCTCAGAGAGATCGCCCGCGAAAAGGGCATAGGCTCTATCACTACCTACAGAAAGGCAGAGCTTATAGACCTGCTTGAAAGAGAGGCTCCCCAGTCTCTGCCCGTTGTTGAAGAAAACAACCACACGGACGACACCGCAGAGGACAGGATGGGCGAGGGCATACTTGAGGTGCTCCAGGACGGCTTCGGTTTTTTAAGAACAAACAATTACCTTACGGGAGCGGGCGATATATATGTCGCCCCCTCTCAGATAAGGCGCTTTAATCTCAAAACAGGCGACAGCATAAAGGGCAGGATAAGGCTCCCCAGGGAGAACGAAAAATTTTCGGCTCTGCTTTTTGTGACGGATATAAACGGAGACAAGCCCGAGCGCGCAAAGCAAAGACCCAATTTTGAATCGCTCACGCCTGTTTTTCCTTATGAGAGCTTAAGGCTCGAAACAGAGCGCAGAGAGCTTTCAACAAGGCTTATAGACCTCATTGCCCCCATAGGCAGGGGTCAGAGAGGTATGATAGTCGCTCCGCCCAAGGCAGGCAAAACCGTGCTTCTCAAAAAAATTGCAAATGCCATAACGGGCAAATACCCCGAGATATATGTCATAGTGCTTCTCATAGACGAGCGCCCCGAGGAGGTCACGGATATGCAGAGGAGCATTTCGGGCAATGTGGATGTCGTGTTCTCCACCTTTGACGAACAGCCCGAGCACCACAAGAGGGTCGCCGAAATGGTGTTTGAAAGAGCCAAGAGGCTTGTGGAGCAGGGCAAGGACATAGTTATTCTCCTCGACAGCATCACAAGGCTTTCAAGAGCCTATAACCTCACAGTGCCTTCAAGCGGAAGGACGCTTTCGGGCGGTCTGGATCCCTCGGCGCTTTATATGCCCAAGAGATTTTTCGGCGCGGCACGCAAGACGGAGGAGGGCGGAAGCCTCACCATACTTGCCACGGCGCTTGTGGAAACAGGCTCCAAGATGGACGATGTTATATTTGAGGAATTTAAGGGCACGGGCAACATGGAGCTTGTGCTGGACAGAAAAATGAGCGAAAAACGCATTTTCCCGGCTATAAACATAGCCAAGTCGGGAACAAGGCGCGAGGAGCTTCTTTTGAGCAAGAATGAGCTTGACGCGGCATATTTCCTGCGCAAGTCCTTCAACTCTAATGTTTCCTCGGGCGATGTCACGGAGCAGATAATCGATATGCTTTCAAAGACAAGAAATAATGCGGAATTTGTGGCGACTGTCAATAAATTGGATAAGAATTGAGCTAAGGAGGCAGAAATGCCTCCTTTTTTGTATACCGGACCGCCTCGTAAAATTAATATTGAATATGACCTTTTTATATGATATAATCATTATATATAACTATGCCCGGGCATATTATAAATTTTTACATTCATAAACAGGAGAAAACCATGAGAGAAATAGATGTTGCGCTTGTGAGAGATACCGTCAAGGAAATGTGCATAAAGGCGAACTGCTGTCTTAATGCCGATGTTTACGGCGCCATAAAGAGGGCGCGTGAGGATGAAAGCTCCGATGTGGGCAGAAACATACTTTCACAGCTCATAGACAATGCAGACCTTGCCGCGGAGAAGATGAAGCCTATATGTCAGGACACGGGCATGGCTGTTGTTTTTGCGGATATCGGTCAGGAGGTGCATTTCACGGGCGGTTCGCTTTCCGAGGCTATAAACGAGGGCGTAAGGCTCGGCTACAGGGAGGGCTTTCTCAGAAAGTCCGTTGTTTCCGATCCCCTTCTGAGAGTGAACACGGGCGATAACACCCCTGCCGTTATACATTACAATATAACAGAGGGCGACAAGGTACATATAGAAATAGCGCCCAAGGGCTTCGGCAGCGAAAATATGAGCAGGATATATATGCTCAAGCCCTCGGACGGCGCAGAGGGCGTCAAGAATGCCGTTCTGGACTGCATAGAAAAGGCAGGGCCCAACCCTTGTCCGCCTATGATAGTGGGCGTGGGGATAGGCGGAAACTTTGAGCTTTGCGCAGAGCTTGCCAAGAGGGCGCTTTTAAGACCCGTAGGCTCTCATTCCGATAAGGAGCACATAAGGCAGATAGAGGACGAGCTTTTGGAAAGAGCCAATAAGCTCGGCATAGGTCCTCAGGGACTTGGAGGAAATACCACCGTCCTGGGGCTCAATATAGAAACATTCGCAACTCATATAGCAGGGCTTCCGCTTGCGGTCAATATAAGCTGTCATGTCACAAGGCACTGCGAGCGTACCATATAGGAGGAATTATGAAAGAGCTTTTTGAACTGCTGTTTTCCTTCAGGCTTAAGGAGCTGTTTTTCAAGCCTACGGAAAACGGATTTATAAAATTTTTCAGATATGCCTTTGTGGGCGGTATAGCCTTTGTTGTGGACTATCTGGGCTTTGTGCTCACATCCATGGTGCTTGGCGACGGCACGTTCAGCGTTGTTGCCGCCACAACAGTCGGCTTTATAGCAGGGCTTATAACCAACTTCATACTTTCAAAGAAATTTGTATTCACTGAGAATGCAAGCGTGGGCGCAGTGGGCGAATTCATTACATACACCGTCATAGGTATAGGCGGATATTTTCTGAATGTCCTGCTCATGCTGTTATTCGTTAAATTTATAAATAAATACATAGCCAAGATAATAGTTGCGGCGATAGTGCTCGTATACAATTATTTTGCAAGAAAAATAATACTTTACTCGGGAGGAAACAAAAAATGAAAAAAGCGGTAATTATAGGCGCAGGTCCTGCAGGACTTACGGCAGGCTATGAGCTTTTGAAGCAGTCCAAGGACTACGAGGTAGTTATTCTGGAGGAAAGCAATGCCATAGGCGGTATATCCCGCACCGTGCAGTACAACGGCAACAGAATGGACATAGGCGGTCACAGATTTTTCTCGAAGGACGACAGGGTCACAAACTGGTGGAACAGCATTATGCCCCTTCAGGGCAAGCCGTCTTTTGACGATCTTAAGCTCGGCAGAGAAAAAACTCTTGCGCCCGGCGGACCCGACCCCGAAAAAGAGGACAGGGTAATGCTTGTAAGAAACAGGGTGTCCAGAATTTATTATCTCAAGAAATTTTTTGACTATCCCGTGAGCATGAAGCTTCAGACATTCAAAAACATGGGCCTTGTTAGAACGATAAAGGCAGGCTTCAGCTACTTAGGCTCCGCAATACACAAGCTCCCCGAAAATTCTCTTGAAAATTTCTACATCAACCGCTTCGGCAGGGTGCTCTATTCCATGTTTTTCGAGGGCTATACCGAGAAGCTGTGGGGCAGACATCCCAGGGAAATTTCTGCCGACTGGGGCTCGCAGAGAGTAAAGGGACTTTCCATAACAGCTGTAATAAAGGATATGTTCGGCAAAATAATACCTTCAAAAAATAAGAAGGTCGAAACATCTCTTATAGAGGAATATATCTATCCCAAGTTCGGCCCCGGTCAGCTCTGGGAGACCGTTGCCGATGAAATAAGGGCAATGGGCGGAACAATAATAATGAACTGCGGTGTAAACAAGATAAACAATGTTGACAACAAAGTTGTTTCCGTAGGCTGTACAAACGGCGATACTGTAGAGGGCGATGTATTTATATCCTCTATGCCCGTTAAGGACCTTGTGGCAGATATGGACAATGTCCCCTCAAAGGAAGCCGAAATAGCAAAGGGACTTCCTTACAGGGACTTTGTAACCGTGGGTCTTCTTGTAAAGAAGCTCAATCTTAAGAATGAAACCAAAATAAAGACTTTAGGAAACATAGTTCCCGACTGCTGGATATATGTTCAGGACACCGGCGTTAAGCTCGGCAGGATACAGATATTCAACAACTGGTCGCCTTATATGGTGAAGGACGCAGAAAATACAGTATGGATAGGTCTTGAATATTTCTGCGATGAGGGCGATTCCTTCTGGAGCATGACCGATGAGCAGTGCATAAAGCTTGCCATAAGCGAGCTTGTGAAGATGGGCATAATAAATGCCGAGAGCGATGTTCTGGATTCTCACAGAGAAAAGGTAAAGAAGGCATATCCTGCTTATTTCGATACCTATGACGACATTGACACCCTCATTGCATGGCTCAATAAATTTGACAATCTCTACTGTGTCGGCAGAAACGGTCAGCACAGATACAACAATATGGATCATTCAATGGTAACATCCTTTGAGACCGTCAGCAATATCTTAAGCGGTAAAAGGACCAAGGAAAATATATGGAATGTAAACACCGAAAAAGAGTATCATGAAAAGAAGTAACGGCAATGCCGAAAACAAAATAAACACCAACGGCGATAAAAAACCGAATATACCGGCGCTTTTAAAAAACAGGCTCATAATAATATTGCTCATTGCTCTTTTTGCTGAAATATTTGTGTGCAATTACAAGTGCTTTGATCCCGCAGTGCTTTTTTCCGAAAAAATAGACGCGGAAAATATATACACTCAATGGGAAAATGTCAGCCGTACAGATGACGGCAGCTATGTCAAAAATTCGGATGATGCGCCCGAGCTGAAAATAAAAAATATAAACGGCAGGGTCAGGTCCGTATATCTGGATACCGACAGGGCAAATGCCCATAATATCGATATTGTTATAAGCGTGAGCGATTCCGCAAGCCAAAAGCCCTATACCTATAACGGCACATCCATAATAAAAAGTGTTGAAACAAGCAAATATCTCAGGCTCAATACTGCCGGCACAACAAAGGAAATGTCCGTAAAATTCACCAATCTGGACAAGGGCGAGAAATTCAGCGTCAGCAATATTTCCTTTAATGCTGTCAGACCGTTCATGTTTCTGCGCATAAGATTCATATTCATTTTTGCGGTATTACTGCTTTTGTATGCTCTCAGCCCCTCATCGGAAGCATATAAGGTGCTCTATACGGGCAAATTATGGCAGAGGGCGATACTTTTGCTCATTATGGCTTTGTCGGTTGCTTTCCTGCTTTGGGTAGCCATAACTACTTCGGGCGAAAACAGGGATAAATATGTTGGTTCTATGTATAACGAAGCGGCTCAGGGCTGGGTCGACGGACAGCTCAGTCTGCCGGAGGAACCGCCCAAAGAGCTTGAATACATGGAGGATCCTTATGATACCACCATGCGTTCATTCGGCTATAAGTGGGATTCGGCATATTACAACGGCAAATATTATATGTATTTCGGCGTTGTGCCTCTTGCTCTTCTGCACTATCCGGCTAAGCTTATTTTCCATAAGGATCTCAGCTGTTATATGGTATGCTTCTTCTTTGCCTTGCTTGCCGTATTGGGAGCTTATATTATAATGGAGGGCATAAACAAGCGCTGGCTCAGAAACAGGGCGCCGTTTATAGTGTATGCACTCAGCCTTGCCATATTGATATTCTCCTCGGGAATTTATTATCTTTGCAGAAGCCCTTCGTTTTACGTTACGGCTCAGACATCTGCCATGGCTTTTGGCATGCTGGGACTGGGCTGCTGGCTCAATGCCTGCCGTGAAGGAAAAATAAACAAGATATATCTTTTTGCGGGTTCTTTATTCATGGCTATGACAGTCGGCTGCAGACCGAATTATGTTTTGTATTCGTTTGTATTCATACCGCTGTTTTGGGACAGCCTCATAAAGAAGCTTGTGCAAAGGGACAGGGATACCGTAATTTCTGCGCTCTGCGTTGTTTTGCCCTATGCTGTGACTGCTGTGCTTCTCATGGTCTATAACTATATGAGATTCGATTCTCCGTTTGATTTCGGCAACAACTATCAGCTCACGGTATATAATATGCGTTATTCATTCAATCTCAATAAATTGCCCTTGGGAATATGGATAATGTATTTTCAGCCTGCTGTCATAAGCAACGGCTTCCCCTTTGTGTCCGAAATAGGCTACAGAATAGGCTATCAGGGACAGCTTTATCTTGTGCATACCATGGGCGGTCTGTTCTTTACAAATGTTATAGCCCTGTTCCTTTTTAAAATGAAAGTATTGAAGGACAGGCACAAAAATTCGGGCATGCTTTCATTTTCGGCTGTGTTTACAGCTTTGGCGGTGCTTGAATCTCTTGTTATCTTTTCAACAAGCGGACTTCTGCTCAGGTACACGCTGGACTATGTGTGGTGCTTTATAGTGCCGGCTCTTGTAACAGCAAACATTATCATCATTGATAACCGCGATAAGGCTCTTTTCAGACCTTATATAAAAATTTTTCTGCTGTGCTTCTGGATATGTATGTTATACAACATACTCATATCCTTCAGAGGTGAAGTAGATTCATTCAGACATGACTGGCCATCGCTGTATTATGCCATTGAACGCGCCGTTTCGTTCTGGCTGTAGGAGGGATATTAATTGAAAGACAAGGCTTTGAATGGAAATATAATAAAATATATTATACTTGCTCTTGTCATAATGCTGTTCTTTGTTCTGTTCAACAACATGAATATAAAGATAACGGAAAACCTTATGCAGGTGAGCATAATAGGCGTTGTTCTTTATTTCCTGTATAAAAAGAAGACGGATATAAACAGTATCATAAGGCTTATCATAATAGCGGGCATCATTATGAGGATAGGCTATATGCTTTATACGCCTTATACCGTCAGAGCGCATGATATTGACGGACATATAGCGTATATCGGCTGGCTTTATAATGGCTCTCTGCCCGATAACAACGGCTTTTTGTTCTATCATCCGCCGTTCTTCCATTTTTTGGGCTCGGTCTTAGGCAGATTTATAGGCAGTTTAAAATATGACGGCAACAATATATATGAGGCGGCAAAGATAGTATCGTGCTTTGCCTCCTGCGCAATGCTTATTGTTACAAGTGAAATAGCGAGAGCGCTTGAGCTTGGTAAGAAAACAGAGCTTACAGCCGTTCTTATTACAGCGTTTCTGCCTAACTTCTATCTGCTTGCAGGCAGGGTGAACAATGATTCGCTTTCCGTTATGTTCATGTATTTCACTCTTCTATACACTGTGAAGTGGTATAAGAAGCCGTGCTTTAAATATGCTGTTATTATTGCGCTTTCAATAGGCTTCGGCATGATGACAAAGATGTCTGTGGGTACGCTGGCGTTCTTTACGGGCCCCGTTATGCTTTTTGTCCTTTTCAAAAGCTTTGTTAAGGATAAAAAGGACTTAAGTATTTTTTGTCAGCTTCTCGTATTTGCGGTGATATGCTTTCCGCTGGGCTTGTGGTATCCCATAAGGAATATGATACTTTTTGACCAGCCTCTCAATTATGTTTATAAAATACCTGCAGACAATCCTCTTTACTGCGGAGACTACGGAATAATTGACAGATTTCTTTCTTTCCCCGTCATCAGCGGGCTCAAGACGGTATATGCAGACCCCTTCACGGATCATAATGTATGGATATATCTCATTAAGGGAGCACTGTTCGGAGAGTTCAGCTTTGACATTAATGAGTTCATTCCCCGTGTTTTTACGGGCATAAATGTCATATTATCCGTTATATCCGCTTCGGGACTTATATTTGTCATTGCTTCAAAGAGGGTAAAGCCAAGCGTAAAATACTTTGTGACAGTGCTTTGGCTTGTCACTGTTATATCCTATATATCCTTCAACATATCCCTGCCCTTCGGCTGTACCATGGACTTCAGATATGTTGTTCCGCTGGGTCTTGTAAGCAGTCTCACGGTAGGCATACTTTACGAGGCGCTGTCGGATATATGGGCTGAAAAAGAAAATACGGCAGTTTTGATACTGCTTGATATAATAAAATTGGTATGCATACTTTTTGCGGTATACTCTGTATTGATGTACACAACTATTAACTAAGGAGAATAATATGAGGACCCCAACATTTATCGGTAAAGAAAAAAATGCTCCGACGGATATGACAAGGATATATACATTTATATTCATAGCACTTGTCAGCATATTTGCCGTTATAATAAGGCTCAGGCTTTTTCCGTTTGTGAGCAAGGACATGACTAATTTTCTGTTCCCGTGGTTTGACAGGATAAAGTCAAACGGAGGCTTCCTGGCGCTTGACGAGCGCATAGGCGACTACACACCGCCCTATTACTATATACTGGCGTTTCTTACCTATCTTCCGTTTGACCCAAACAGGAGCATCAAAACCGTTTCATGTATATTTGATTTCATAATGGCATTATATGTACTGCGCATTGTTTATCACTGCACGGACAGCATAAGGACCTCTGCGGTATCCTATGCAATGGCGCTCTTTTTGCCTACCGTTGTTATAGACAGCAGTGTGTGGGGACAGTGCGATGTCATATATACTGCGTTCATAGTCATGAGCTTGTATTATTTCCTTGTAAAAAAGGAGTATACGGCTTATGCTCTTTACGGCGTTGCATTTTCATTTAAGCTTCAATCCATATTTGTACTGCCGTTTATATTGGTTCTCCTGCTTAAGAAGGGCATATCATTCAAGAAAATATGGGCTGCGCCTTTGGCGTTTCTTTTAATGATGGTACCCGCTCTCTTCCTCGGCGACAGCATCATACGCATTCTGGGGATATACGCAGGACAGACGGGCGAATACGGCGGACTTTCAATGAGCATTGCAAATATATATTCATTCCTTGGCGGTGCAGGCTATCCCGAGCTTCCCAAGGCGGCAGTCATATTTGCAGGCTGTGTCACCATGACATTTATGTACTATATGCTTATAAAGAATTATAAGCTAAACGACAATATTATAGTTACGGGTATGGCGTTTTTTGCCGTGCTTCTGCCCTTTGTGCTTCCGGGTATGCACGAGAGATATTATTATGCGGGAGTTGTGCTCACATTGATATCCGCCGCTCTCAATAAAAAATATATCTATATACTCTTTATTATGGAATATGTGTCAACAATGAGCATGACCGCCTTTGTATTTGACAACAGCATACATGACTGGACATTCATTGCGCTTTTTGCTTCGGCTGCAGTGCTTCTTTTGTTCAGACTTTATGATAAACTTATAAAAGAGAACGAGGTAACCGAGGAGGTGTAAATATGGCAGACATACTTTATGTGGTAATTCCCTGCTACAAGGAGGAGGAGGTACTTCCCGAGACCTCCAAGAGGATGAAGGCAAAAATGAATAAGCTCATTTCGGACGGCAAAATAAGCGACAAAAGCCGTGTTATGTTCGTAAATGACGGCTCCACCGACAGGACATGGGAGATAATACAGTCCCTTCATTCCGAGGACAAGCTTTTCAGCGGTGTAAATCTCTCGCGCAACAGAGGACATCAGAATGCTCTTCTGGCAGGGCTTATGACTGCCAAGGACTATGCCGACATGACAATATCCATGGATGCCGACCTTCAGGACGACATAAACGCCATAGACGGCATGGTGGATAAATATTACGAGGGCTGTGATGTGGTATACGGTGTAAGAAGCTCCAGAGCTACGGACACATTCTTCAAGAAATTCACGGCGGAGGGCTTTTATAAGTTCATGAAGCTTATGGGCGCCGACATAGTTTTCAATCATGCCGATTACAGACTTATGAGCAGGCGCGCGCTTGAAGGACTTGCCGAGTTCGGCGAGGTCAATCTGTTTTTGAGGGGCATAGTTCCCGAGATAGGCTATAAGTCGGGCATTGTGGAATATGAGCGCGCTGAGCGCTTCGCAGGCGAAAGCAAATATCCGCTCAAAAAAATGCTGTCCTTCGCCTTTGACGGTATAACATCATTTTCAATAAAGCCTATAAGGCTTATAATAGATCTGGGCTTTCTCATATGCCTTTTAAGCATTGCCGCTCTCATATGGAGCATAGCCGTCAAGTTTATGGGCGGTTCCATTGCGGGCTGGTCGTCCATAATGGCGTCAATATGGCTCATAGGCGGTATTCAGCTTCTTTCCATAGGCGTTATAGGAGAGTATGTAGGCAAGATGTATAAGGAAACAAAGCACAGACCTCGCTTTATAATAGAGTCTGTATTGAATGAGGTGGAATAGTATGAAAACAGACAGAAAACAGTTTTTTTTAATTATATTGGGCGCAGTGCTGATATTTATGGTTTTTGTGTCCGGAATGTTCATGAGGCAGAATATACCTCTTGAGGACATGACAACAACGGGTGGTATGTATTCCGACTGCGAGATAACAAACGGCGACCGCGGCGTAGTTATGTACGGTCCCTATCTTTCGCTTAAAAAGGGCAGTTATAAGGTCAGGTTCAATTATGATGCCGAAAGCGAGAACAATGTGCGCGTAACATTGTTCAAGGGAGGCGGAACTATAGCCGAGGGCACATTGCCTGCCGATAAGAAGTCCGCAGACATTGAATTTACTCTTCCCTGCGATATGCTTGACAGCGGTGTTGAATTTGTGGTGGATTACTCGGGTCAGGGCAGACTTAAGATCAATTCCATAACGCTTTCAAACAACCGCATATATCTCAGCGAGATGCTTCTTCTCATACTTTTTATAGCAATTTCGGTATGCTTTGTGAGATTTTCGAAGGTCGGACACAAGGAATGGTATATATTATTTTATATAGCCATGAATATCCTCTTGGGCGCTGTCATGACAGAAAATGTTTTCTTTATGATACTTCTGAGCCTTCTTGTGATATTTTTTGCCTTTCTGGACAGGAAGCTTGTCCTCAACAGCGAAAAGGCGCTTGTTTACACGGCTATAATAGCCTTTGCCTACGCCATAATGATATTCTGCACAAAATCGTCGCCCCTGTATATACAGAACGACTGGGTGGATACGCAGTCGTACTACACCATGGGCAAGGGCATATTCAACGGCAAAGCCATATACAGAGAGCTTTTTGAGCAGAAGGGCCCCCTTTTCTATCTCATGTACGGCATAGGCTATCTTATAAACACGCATAATCTGCACGGCGAATACTTCCTTGAGGGTCTCGGCTGTGCTCTTACGCTCATTTTTACATATAAGATCGCAAGGATGTATTTAAGTAAAAATATGTCATTTCTTGCAGTCTGCGCACTGCCCGTTATAATATACAACGGAAGCTTCATGCGCTACGGCGGAACATGCGAGGAATTTATGACGCCCTTTATAATGATGAGCTTTTATAACTTCCTCTGCATTTTCAAGGAGGGAAGGCAGGACAGAAAATATATGTTTGCAAACGGTATGCTCGGCGGCTGCATACTCATGATGAAGTTCAATGTAACTCTTTTCTTTGTGGGTATGGGCGCCTGCGTATTCCTTATGAACATTGCGGATAAGGACTATAAGCTCCTTGTCGAAAACATTGTCGCCACTCTTATAGGCGCGCTTGTTGTTATTGTGCCCGTTTTCATGTGGCTTGCCATGAGCGGAAGCGTGGGAGCCTTCTACGAGGTAGTGAGCTTCAACAGCAAGTATTCGCCCATAAAGCTGGATATAAACGGCATACACATCACCATCAGGAATATAATAAACAGCTGGAACGGCAACTGGTTCTGCACAGCAGTTATGCTCCTGGGACTTTCGTCATTTGTGTTTGTGAGAAAATTCATAAACAAATGGGGCGCGCTCGGCCTTGTGCTTTCTTTTGTCTGCATGAACTACGGCGTGTTTGCAAGCGCCTCTCAGGCATATTATTACATGGTGCTCTGCGGTTTTACAGCCTTCGGCATCATAAGCTTTCTCTATATGCTCGAAAATCAGAAGATCACCGCAGAGCGCTGTGCGGTATCTGCCATTGCCGTAATGAGCGTTGTGCTCACAGTGCATTACAACAACAATTTCAGAGAAACAAAGCCCTTCATAGAATATGTTTCGGCGCAGGATAAATTCGCCATGATAATGAAGTCTAAAACCGATGAGCCTACGCTTTTAAACTATGGCTTTTTGGACGGCGGTTTTTACACTGCCGCGGACATCGTTCCCAATGTGAGATTTTTCCAGAAGCAGAATATATCCGATTCGGATTATCCGCTCAATATCTCTACTCAGCGGGATGCTATGCGCAATAAGGATGTGCAGTTTGTGGTTGTGCGCCGAAATTCGGACGCAGGCGAGGACACCACGCCCGCTCTTGTGGATAACTACAACATCATTTCAAGACAACAGCAGAGATTTGAGGGCATAGATTTCACATACTACCTCTATGAGGCAAAATAAACGGCTTGGAGAAATAAATATGAAAATTGACATCACCACACCCATAACAAGAGAAAGGGCGCGCAGTCTTAAGGCAGGGGACATAGTGAGCATATCGGGCGTAATATACACCGCAAGGGACGCAGCCCACAAGAGAATGCTCGAAAATCTGGAAAAGGGCATACCCCTTCCCGTGGATCTTACGGACAACACAATATATTTTGCCGGTCCCGCGCCTGCTAAGCCGGGCGAGCCCATAGGCTCCGTAGGCCCCACCACAAGCTACAGAATGGACGCCTATTCTCCCAAGACAATAGAGCTTGGACTTACATGCATGATAGGCAAGGGCGCCAGAAGCTCCGCCGTCATAGACGCCATGAAAAAATACGGCGCCGTGTATATAGGCGCAGTGGGAGGCGCAGGCGCGCTTTTGAGCGAGTGCGTCAAAAAGTGCGAGGTCGTTGCCTATGAGGATCTCGGCTCCGAGGCTATACACCGCCTCGAGGTGGAAAATTTCCCCGGCATAGTCATAATAGACAGCGAGGGCAATAACCTCTACGATACCGAACCGCCCAAATACAGA
Organism: uncultured Clostridia bacterium; assembly: GCA_947632235.1. Taxonomy (GTDB): domain Bacteria; phylum Bacillota; class Clostridia; order Lachnospirales; family CAG-274; genus Gallispira. The sequence continues at coordinate 105 of CANROO010000047.1, read as the reverse complement.
CAATAAAAAAAGGGGAGTGATCTCCCCTCCAGACTGTCGAAAAAGTACAATTTAACATAAAAAACGAAAAGTTATATGATTTGTACAATCAAAAAAGCGTCGCAG
>CANROO010000046.1 GCA_947632235.1 uncultured Clostridia bacterium | reverse complement strand
GGGAGGTGGGCTTTCAGAACTCGGGTTCGGCTTATATAATAGCAAAGCGTGTAAATCACCTGCAGGCGCAGAAGGCTGCCGCAACCACATGGAGAGAGCGCAGAGCAAGGATAAATACCATAAGCCCCGGCATAATAGTTACGCCCCTTGCCTATGACGAATTCAATGCGGCAGGAGAGGCTTATCAGGGAATGATAGATTCTTCCGCTGCTATGCGTACAGGCTCTTCCGATGAAATAGCCGAAGCAGGTGCCTTCCTTCTGGGAGAACACGCAGGCTTTATAAACGGTACGGACCTGCTTATAGACGGCGGAGTAATAGCCGCAATAAGAACGGGACAATATAAATTGACTGTAAATTGATAAAGAGGTGCTTTGAAATGAAAAAGAGAATGTTTTTACTTACTTCAATACTTATGCTCGGCTGCTTTTCCGCTCAGACATACGCAGCCGAAAATGTGACAATGCAGATAGACAACGATGTTGCCAATGTAGACGGTACAGACGTAAGTCTTAATACCGCTCCCGTTATAGTAAACGGCAGTACACTTGTTCCTCTCCGCTTTGTTTCGGAAAATCTCGGCTACAATGTTGATTGGAACGATCAGACAAAGACAGTAAGTCTTTCACAGACACAGCAGACAACAAACAATGCAGTTACAGACGAAGCTGCCGAAAAGATAGCCATAAGAGAGGTATTTGACAAGTTTTCGGTACTTGCGGATCAGCACAAAATAGACGAACAGACACGGCTTTTTGCCGACGACGGAGTATGGCGCATATATATGGGCGACAATGCTGCGGGAGAATACAAGGGCTATGACGAGATATTTGCCACAAGCGACAGAACAATGAAAAATTATGTGGAGTCCTCACATTTCAACGGTCAGCAGGTAATTACACTTGTAGATGATACACACGCAACGGCAATAGGCTATTCCCATGTTACACTTGACAACGGCGAAGCGGTGTCAACATCCGATGTACGCTATGAGGACGAATATGTAAAGATAAACGGTCAGTGGAAAATAGCCGTGAGAAACGCTCATTTTATTACATGGTCAAATTAAAATGTTCACTTTTGATTTATAGGATATTGAACCGACAGCCGATGAATTTGCGGAGCTTGATAATTCTCTTAACAAGCTGAAAGTATATGGACACAGAGGTCCGGGCGGGTTCTGAAAAGCGTAAAATGATAGTAAAATAATTATCATTTATAGAAAATCCTATTTGGTTTTAGTTGAAGCGTTAAAGGCTTTTGCCGTTCTAACACTCTTTATATTTCTTTCACTATAATGACCTTGAAAAATTTTATTTAACCATATATAATATCATTAGTGAATGAAAGGGAGGCAAGAACCATGCTTAAACAGATCAAGTATTTTCAAGCCGTTGTTCGGGCAGGCAGTTTCAGCGAGGCAGCAGAGGAATGTTATATATCCCAGTCTGCCATATCTCAACAGGTGCAGGTATTGGAACGGGAACTTGGTGTTAAACTTCTTGAAAGGGGAAACCGCCGCTTTTCTCTCACACCGGCAGGAGAGCATTTTTATCGTAAAAGTCTTGCTTTTATGGCTGATTTTGAACGACTGTGCAAAGAAACTGCACAAATTGACAAGGGTGAAGATTTTTCATTAAGCATTGGATATATAAAGGGTTATAACGGAAAAGAATTTCAAAAAGCATTGGAAGAATTTACAATAAAATATCCTGATGTTTCTATTGACTTAAAAAGCGGAAATCACGAGGAATTGTATGAAATGCTGCGAACCGACAAGGCAGATATTGTATTTAACGATCAAAGGAGAGCTTTTTCGGATGAATATGTCAATAGCATATTGAGTGTTGTTGATTGTTATATAGAAATTTCTGCAAGAGAGCCTATTTCCGATTTAGAAAAAGTCAATGTCAGAGATCTGCGGAATACTCCTTGTATTTTAGTTGCTTCAAGAGAACAACAGGAATCTGAACAAGCCTATTATCATGAAATATACGACATAGAAAGTGAATTTATATTTGCTGAAAATCTTGAAGAAGCACGTCTTATGGTACTATGCGGAAAGGGCTTTCTTCCCGTTGAAGGGGGAGATATACCCGAGCAATATACAGGAAATATTTCCCGTTGTTTACTTTGCAGGAACGGAAAGCCTATACAACGTAATTACTGTGCCTTTTGGAAGGCTGAAAATTCCGGATTTTATATCGAAGAATTTGCGGAAATACTTAAAGCCAAGTTTATGATATAATGTGTGTTTAAGAGTCTGTTTGTACAGGCTCTTTTCGTATAAGTATTTACTTATGAAAAATCATTATAAACAAAATTGAAGTAAAGCTCCAAAAAGCATAAAATATAATTATCTAAGTATAAAGGGATATTGACAGGAGGTAATGTAATGGGAAAAGAAAGGCTGATAGCGTTTACCGATGCAGTGCTTGCTATCATTATGACTATACTTGTATTGGAACTGGAAACGCCAAAAGATACATCTTTTTTCGCAATATGGGAGCTTCGTGAAAAATATTTTGCTTATGCACTTTCGTTTTTCTGGTTAGGTACGATGTGGGTCAATCTTCACAATGAGTGGCATGATATTGATTTTATATCAAAATCGGTAGTTTGGTGGAGTGTTATATTGTTATTTTTTTCTTCACTTATTCCTTATGCTATTCGCTTTGTAAATGTTGATTATAATAGCAGCGTAACTCAGTGTTTTTATGGAATTATCGTCTTTCTTGTGACATTATCAAATGTTGCGCTTAGTCATTCATTGGAAAAAGCAAATCACTCGGAACAGGTAGTCAAGGAAAAACTTTCTGCAAACAGAAAGCGTCTGTATATTGATATTGCTTTGAAGGGTATAGGAATGATTATATGCCTGACAATTTATCCTCCGGCTATGATGATAAGCGTGCTGTTTACTATGTTTTTAATGATGATTCCTGCAAGGAGAACAGAACAATGAATGACTTTGAAAAAACAAAAAACAGCTATTGCCTTATGTATGATGCTATGCTCAACAAAGACAGCAAACTTCTTGCCGAGATTTTATGTGACAACTTTGTACTTGTACATATGACAGGAATGAATCAGTCCAAAAAAGAATTTATAAGCTCTGTTTTAAACGGAACGCTTAATTATTTTTCTGCAAAACACCAAAATATTGAAGTGAATATCCATAACAGTACAGCAGAGCTTACAGGTCAAAGTATTGTGAATGCAGCTGTATTCGGCGGAGGCAGACACACTTGGAAACTACAGCTTGATCTTGATTTAATAAAAAAAGATGGGGAATGGTTAATTTACAGGGCAAAAGCCTCTGTATACTAAATAACAATATATTCTAAAACAGGAGGTAAAATTATTATGGCAAAAAATCTTATTATTTACTATTCACGCAAGGGCGAGAACTATTGGAACGGCAGTATAAAGAATATTTCAAAAGGTAATACGGAGATAGTGGCAGAATTTATACAAAGGGCTGTAGGCGGCGATATGTTTCAGGTAGAAACGGTAAAGGAATATGCCGAGGATTATTATGCCTGCATAGACGAAGCCAAAAAAGAACTTAACGAACAGGCAAGACCGCAGCTTAAAAAATATATTGACACCATAGCCGACTATGATAATATTTTTATATGCGGTCCTTGTTGGTGGGGAACATTTCCTATGGCAATTTTCACACAGCTTGAAAAACTGGACTTTACAAGCAAAAAAGTGTTTGCGGTCATGACCCACGAGGGCAGCGGTTTTGGTTCTTGCGAGGGTGATTTGAAGAAAATATGCAAGGGCGCAGTGTTTGGAAAAGGTCTTGCGATTCATGGTGCAGAGGCGGCAAATTCCGAAAATAAAGTATCTGATTGGGCAAAAAAAGTATTGTTATAATTAAGGAGGATAAATAAAAATGAGTAAAGATGCAGTTATTTTAACAGGCGCAGGACAGATAGGAATGGCAATAGCAAGACGTGTGGGCTATGGCAAAAAGATAGTTATAGGTGATAAAAGAATACAAAATGCCGAAGCTATATCAAAAATAATGAATGAAGCGGGATATGACTGTGAACCCATGGAAACAGACATATCTTCAAGAGCTTCTATAAAAAATATTATTGCAAAGGCGCAGGAGTACGGCGATATAACCATGCTTATAAATGCGGCAGGGGTCTCGCCAAGTCAGGCGCCTATTGAAACTATTTTGAAAGTAGATTTATACGGTACGGCTGTACTGCTTGAAGAGGTGGGAAAGGTCATCGCAAAAGGCGGTTCGGGTGTTACCGTATCAAGTCAAAGCGGTTGGAGAATGCCTCAACTTACGGCAGAAGAAGATATGCTCCTTGCCACAACACCTACGGAAGAGCTTTTAAACCTTGAAATGTTAAAGCCCGAAAATATAAAGGACACTCTTCACGCATATCAGATGGCAAAACGCTGTAATGAAAAGCGTGTAATGGCAGAATCCGTTAAATGGGGAGAAAGAGGCGCAAGGCTTAACGACATAGCCCCCGGAATAATCGTAACGCCTTTGGCATTGGACGAGTTTAACGGTCCGAGAGGTGATTTCTACAAAAATATGTTTGCGAAATGTCCTGCGGGACGTCCCGGAACGGCAGACGAAGTCGCTAATGTGGCAGAGCTTCTTATGAGTAATAAAGGCGCATTTATAACGGGTTCTACAATACTTATAGACGGCGGCGCAACGTCAAGCTATTATTACGGACCGCTTAAACCACAGAATTAAGGAGAACGTAGCTTGAATAACAGCCATTGACGATATTTTAAAAATTTTATTCAACGGAAAGGGACGTTTATATGCAAAAGAAAATATTATTTATACTTACATCAATACTCATGATAATAGGTTTATGTTTTAATGTATTTGCAGCGGAAAATATTGCGCTTCGGATAGATGATCCTATTATGCAGGCAGACGGAGCAGGCAAGGAGATAGACGAATACGGAACGGCACCCGTTATTGTTGAAGGTCGGACATTACTGCCTGTGCGGGCCGTTGTGGAGGAAATGGGCGGCAGCGTTGAGTGGAACAGCAAAGAAAGAAAAGTTATACTTACTAAAGATAACGATGTTATTGTTTTGACTATCGACAGCAAAGAAGCACTATATAACGGACAGACCTCGGAGCTTGACAGTACGCCTGTTATCATAAACAACAGAACTATGCTGCCTATAAGATTTATAGCCGAGAGCTTTGGATTTGATGTTGAATGGAATGCAGATACCAAAACGGTAAATATATCACAAAACACTCAAAAAGCACCGGAAGAAACTACCGAAGTCACGACCGAACAAGGCACAGAGGCAGGTACAGAAGAAATTTCCGTACCCGATAATAACAGCGGGAGCAATGCAATAGTAGTATATTTTTCAAGAGCAGGAGAAAATTATGGTGTAGGCAATGTTGAAATAGGCAATACCGCACATGTAGCCAATTTTATTATTGATAATACGGGAGCGGACAGCTTTGAGATAATTCCGGAAGTACCATATCCCGAAGCCTATGACGAAACAACAAAGATCGCCCAAAGAGAAAAGAACGAAAATGCAAGACCCGAATACAAAGGCGAAGCTGACCTTAGCAGTTATTCTACAGTATATTTAGGCTATCCTATATGGTACGGCACAATGCCTATGATAGTTAAAACATTCCTTGAAAACAACGACCTTTCGGGAAAAACCGTAATTCCTTTTTCAACTCATGCAGGCAGCGGCTGGGGTTCAAGTCTTAATGACCTAAAGGAGCTTTGTCCCGATTCGTATATAGAGGAAGGCTTTTCGGTAGCGGGAACAGAAGCAGCAAATGCCGAAGATAAGGTAAAAAATTGGCTTGAACAAAGATAATTCTTGTTATTAAACGGAGGCGAAAAGAATGAAGAAATTTGCAGTATTGGTTTCTGTGGCTATACTTATGCTTTCGGGCTGTTCGGGAAATGAAAGCTCTCAGCCTGAAGAGGATACTCTTACACAAACGGAAACGGTAAGCGAAATGCCGACGGCAGAGGAAAGCGCATCGGCTTCGGATACCGAAAATAATGGAGAAAGCAATGTACTCATAGCATATTTTTCAAGAGTTGGGAATACAGACTTTGAAGATGATGTAGATGCGGTAACATCTGCAAGCATCAATATTGATAACGGTGCTTTTGCAGGCAATGCCGAAATTCTTGCCGGCTATGTCAATGATATAACGGGCGGAGATGTTTTTCTTATAGAAACAGTAAATAAATATCCTTCCGATTACAAAGAAACAACGGATATGGCAGCCGATGAACAAAAGGCTGAAGCCCGCCCTGAGCTTGCTTCTTCCGTTGAAAACTTTGAAGATTATGATACGGTCGTGCTTATTTATCCCAATTGGTGGGGTACTATACCAATGCCCATAGCGACATTCCTTGAAAGCTATGACTTTACGGGAAAACCTATTCTTCCTATATGTACTCACGAGGGCAGCGCAATGGGCAGCAGTGAAAGCAAAATAGCGGAAATACTGCCTGATGTCAATATAAAAAGCGGTCTTGCAGTAAGAGGAGGCAGCGTGAAAAATGCACGCTCCGAAGTTGAGGAGTATATAAAAAGTAATTTAGGATAAAACGGCAGGGATGATATTATGAGCGGTAAAAGAAAAATACAGATGTCAATAGATTTGCTTATGGTCATGACCCTGCCTATGCTTATGGCATACTCACTTATAGGAGAAGCCTTTCATGAGGCAGCGGGAACAATAATGTTTATACTGTTTATCGCTCATAATATACTTAATTATAAATGGTATAAGACCCTTTTTAAGGGCAGATATACACCTTACAGAATATTGCTTACATTTGTGGATATGCTTTTATTTGTTATTATGCTTTTGCTTCCCGTAAGCGGAATTATAATATCAAAGCATATCTATACCTTCTTGGATATTGACGGAAAGGCGCTTTGGCGCACCGTCCATATGCTTTCGGCATATTGGGGCTATGTGCTTATGTCCTTTCATCTGGGTATGCATATGAATGTTGTAATACGAAAAAAACCGCATTTTATGCTCAATATTATTGCTTTTATAATTTCGCTATATGGTATATATGCTTTTATTTCAAGACGAATACCGCTGTATATGGCTATAAAGGACAAATTTGTGCTTTTTGATATTAATGAGCCTGTTATATTGTTTTTGCTTGATTATATTTCGGTAATGATACTGTTTGCTGTAGTCGGACATTGTATAAGCAAGGCTTTGAAAAAATTAATATAAGGAACGGAGGAATAATTTATGGAAAAAGTATGGGAAATAGTTGACACAAGACTAATCGATCCGGAGAGCAAGGCAATTGGTCAGCGTAATATGAAGCTTCTGTTTGAACTGAATCACACAATGCCTCAGACAGAAGAATATTTTTCTAAGCTTAGGGAATTGTTCGGAGATAACTTGGGCGGAAACAGTTATATTGCTCCGCCTATTCAGGGAGTCTGCTTTGAAAGAATAAAAATAGGCAAAAATGTTTTCATTAACGGCAACCTGCTTGCTATGGCAAGAGGCGGTATAATCATTGAGGACGATGTACAGATAGCCGCAAATGTACAGCTTCTTACCAATAACCATGATCCCTATGACCGGGCAATTCTGCCCTGCAGTCCCATACATATACAAAAAGGCGCATGGATAGGCGCATGCGCTGCCGTTCTGCCGGGTATCAGTATAGGCAAGCATGCCATTGTGGGCGCTGCAAGCGTTGTTACAAAAGATGTACCCGATTATGCCGTTGTTGTGGGTAATCCTGCAAAGGTCATAAAAACATTGGATAAAAATAAGTTTAATGAAGATTAATGAGGAAGGACTTATAAAAAAACTTCGGGTTTCATTTCATTAGGTGTTGAAACTTCTTGATAAATTTCTGACAGAGTATCCCGCATTCTTTGTGTTAAGAAAAACTTAATAAATCATTCATAAAAAGTTCATTGACCCTGGTGTTACTCCAGATTTTATACTTTTTATATAAAATATCACGTTTTGAACAAAATTTTTCATATGTAAGGGAGGTTCGATAATGGCAGCGCTTATTTTGTATTATTCCAGAGCTGCGGAAAACTATTTTGGAGGCAGTCTTAAATACATAGACAAGGGCAATACGGAAGTAGTCGCGGAAAAGGCGGCGAAAATCACGGGAGCAGAGCTTTTCAAAGTGGAGCCCGTTACGCCTTATTCCGATGATTACAACACCTGTATAAACGAGGCAAAAAGAGACCTTAACGCAGGCGCGCGCCCCGAGGTGAGGGCTCTGCCCGATGATTTTGATAAATATGACACCGTAATTCTTATGTACCCTAACTATTGGGGAACGATGCCTATGCCTATGTTCACTGCGCTTGAAGGGCTGGACTTCACGGGTAAAACGGTTTGTCCTCTCTGCACTCACGAGGGCAGCGGACTCGGCAGAAGTGAGGTGGATGTCAAAAAGTGCTGTAAGGGCGCGGATGTAAAGCGCGGTCTTGCAATACGCGGAAGCAGTGTGTATGACTGTGATGATATGTTGAAGGGCTGGCTTTAAAAAGGTAGTATAAAATATGCTGTTATCGGAAATTTTTTACATTCTCAAGCGCGAATTTATATATGTATGGTACTACTTTGAGATACAGCTGAGGCAGATATTCTTTTACTGGGCATTGGGTATAGTCATAGGCTCCGTAATATCCGTTTTCGGCAAGCAGAAAATACATTCCCTTATGTCCGTTATACAGGATAAGCACTTGGGAATAATGGGCATCATACCCGCAAGCCTTATAGGTATAGCCTCGCCCCTTTGTATGTACGGCACCATACCTCTTGCGGCGGCTTTTTCGGAAAAGGGCATGAGAGACGATTACCTTGGCGCATTTATGATGAGCAGTATTCTTCTTAATCCTCAGCTTCTCATATACAGTGCGGCACTTGGAAGATCCGCCCTTTGCATACGCTTCATATCCTGCTTTATATGCGGTATAGGTGCAGGACTTGTCATAAGGATATTTTACAGAGATAAGCATTTCTTTGACTTTACGGGCTTTTCGGAGGGCGCAGGCAGGGATACGCACCCAAATATGCTTATAAGGCTCATAAAGAACATAGGCAGGAACATAAGGGCTACGGGACCGTATTTCCTCATTGGCATACTGCTTTCAGCATTATTCCAGAGATATGTTCCGCAGGAGGCTTTTGCAAGGCTTTTCGGCAGCAACGAAGGCTTCGGCCTGCTTATGGCTGCCACAATAGGCGTTCCTCTCTATGCCTGTGGAGGAGGCACAATACCCTTACTTCAGCAATGGCTTACGGACGGTATGACCATGGGCTCCGCCGCGGCGTTTATGATAACGGGTCCCTCGACTAAAATAACCAATCTCGGCGCGCTTAAAATAGTGCTCGGCATTAAGAATTTTATACTCTATATTTTGTTTGTTATGTTATTCGCTCTCATAAGCGGAGCTATAGTAAATTTAATTTAAAAGGAGGAAAATCATGAAAAGAGACAATTTTAAGAAGGTAACGGCTTTTACCTTGGCAATAGTCTTTGTATGCGGTCTGTTTTACTGCGCCGTGTCGGGCGATACAAAAGCCGAGGAAGCTACCTCCGTTCAGACGGCACAGACCGAGCAGACGGGCTACAAAACGGATCAGGCTTCCGCTCCCGAGGTGTTTTTCACAAGCGATATAAGCCCCGAGGGTCTGGTGAAGATATATGAAAAAACGGGCTTTGAGCCCACGGGCAATGTGGCTGTCAAGATGTCCACGGGCGAGCCTCCTGCAAGCAATTATTTGCGCCCCGAGCTTATAGGCGACCTTGTAAGGAAGGTAGACGGAACAATAGTAGAGTGCAACACGGCCTACGGAGGAAGCCGTGCCTCGTCTGCGGCGCATTGGCAGGTAATAAAGGACCACGGTCTTGACGCCATCACCGAAAAAGGCGCAGACATAATGGACGAGGAGGACTCCATGGAGATACCCGCTCCCCGAGGCACTACCATAAATAAGGACTATGTGGGCTCTCATCTTGCAAATTATGACAGCCTCATTTCACTTGCTCACTTCAAGGGTCATGCAATGGCAGGCTACGGCGGAGCTATCAAAAATATGTCCATAGGCGTTGCATCAAGCATGGGCAAGGCATGGATACACAGCGGCGGCACAAGCACCACCGATGTATGGGGCGGAGAGCAGGATAAATTCCTCGAGGCCATGGGCGATGCCACAAGCGGTGTTGTGGATTACCTTGACGGCAAGGTGGTATATATCAATGTTATGAACCGTCTTTCCGTAGACTGCGACTGTGACGGTAACCCTGCGGAGCCCGATATGCACGACATAGGCATACTCGCTTCTGCAGACCCCGTTGCTCTCGATCAGGCTTGTCTTGATCTTATTTATGCTCAGAAGGACGGTGACGGCGCATCACTGGTTGAGCGTATAGAAAGCCGAAACGGACTTCACACTCTCGAGCATGCGGAGGCTATAGGTCTGGGAAGCAGTAGCTACAGACTTACGGATATAGACGGAGCATCCGAAGCTGCGACAGAGGAGATTACGGAGAATATCTCCGGTGCGGATACCTCATACGATGTGAGGGTGACTATAGGAAGCAGCACGGTCTCCGTAGGCGAAAAATCATATGAAATAGACGCAGTGCCCTATATTCAGCCAAGCTCGCAGTCAACTCTCGTACCTCTCAGATTTGTTGCCATAGCGCTCGGCGGAGGCGATGCCGACAGCATGGACAACAGCGACATGGTGAGCTGGTCGCCCGAGACAAGGACGGCTTCCGTTAAAACGGCAGACGGCACGGTCGAATTTACAGCCGACAGCAGTACAATGCTCATAGACGGCGAAAGCAAGTCCATGCCAAACGGAGCTAAGGCAGAGCTTAAGGACGGCAGGATGTATATTCCCTTCAGAGCTCTCGGAGAGGCGCTCGGCGTATCGGTAGACTGGGAGCAGGCAAGCTCAACGGCGATATATCACAAATAACATGATAAATTTATGACTGTTAAACGGAAGCATTAAGCAAAAAGTGCTTCCGTTTTTTTAATTGTTTTTTAATTATTTCTAATGTTCATTTAATTTTTGCCTAATGTATGTTTAATTTTCCTTTTGTACCATGAGATAACAAAAACACATAGTATGGAGGGATACAGTTGAATAAGAAAATAAAGCTTGGCATAGCCGTGCTTGCCATAGCTGCCGTGGGCGCGGGAGGCTTTGCCGTATATGCTCATATAAGAAATAAAAACAGCATGTCGGATATGAACAGGGAGCGTCCGCTTACGGAGGCGGTTACAAGAAGCTCTCTCATAAACACCATAACCGCATCGGGAAGTGTTCTTCTTGAAGATGAGATAGAGGTGTATGCCGAGGGTGAGACCAACATTATAAAGAATATTCTGGTCGAGGAGGGCGATACCGTAAAGGCGGGCGATCTGCTCGTGGAATATGATGTGGATGACAGAAAAGAGGAGCTTGAAAAACAGATAAGAGATACGGAAAGAGAGATCGAGAATACACAGCTTTCGCTCAAAAGCATGACTGCGCCCACATCCGATACGGAGCTTTCAAAGCTCAAAAGCACAGTCGCCTCTAAGGAAAAGGCGCTTCAGGAGGCAAACACGGCTTATAACAGCTATGAATCAAAGCTTTCAACACAGCAGACAGCCATTGACAATGCACAGCAGGATGTAAATGATGCCGAAAAAGAAGTGAGCGATCTCGAACAGCTCCTTGCTGTGGGCGGTGCCGCACAGTATGAATATGATACCGCTGTCACTGCCGCCAAAAAAGCAAATGATCAGCTTACAGAAGCACAACAGGCATATGATGAGCTTGTTACGGAAAGAGATAATGCAAAGCTGGGCATAACTACGGCGCAGAATGATGTAACGGATGCAAAGAATGCGCTTAAGGATGCGCAGACGGTGCTTGGAGATACTCAGAGCAAAACACAGTATGAGCAGACACAGCTTACATTAAAGGGTTTGCAGGATAACCTTGCGGACTACAAAAAGGATCTGAATGAACTCGTTTATTCCACAAGCTCCACCGTAGACGGAAAGGTTACGGAGGTCTGTGTAGACGAGGGTACATATACGGAGGAGAATACCGTTATTTTAAAGGTAGCAGATTTCAATAGACTTATCGTCAGCGCAAGCATAGAGGAATACGATGCTCCCTTGCTTGAGCTGGGACAGAAGGTCGTTATGACATCCGATGGTCTGGAGGGCAAGGAATACACGGGAAGCATCACAAGAATAAACGACAGTGCTCTTGCCGCTACCACAAATATGGGAAGCGAAACGGCGGTGCCCGTTGAGATCTCCGTTGACAATCCCGATGATGTTCTAAAGCCCGGTTATAATTTAGATCTTGAAATAACGGTCATGGATAAGCCCGATATACTTACGGTATCCTCGGGCGCAGTCAGAAAGGACGCAAAGTCGGGCAAAAGCTATGTTTTTGTATCGGACGGCACAAAGCTCAGTCAAAGAGAAGTCACTACCGGAGAGGAAAGTGATACCGTTATAGAGATAGTTTCGGGTCTTGATGAGGGCGAGGAGGTCCTCAGCTCTGCTTCCGATAATATAGAGGACGGAATGACGCTTGAGGACATAAGAGCTCTGAATAATGATACAGCCGAACAGAAAACCGGCAATGACAGATCCGAGGAAGATATGATGAGGGGAGGAATGATGGGCAATGATCCGAATAGAAGGGCTAACCAAGGTGTACCGCCAGGGGGCCCTGGAGGTGGAGGCTTTGGCGGGGGTAGACCTATGGGTTAAGCCGGGAGAATTTGTTTCCATAATGGGCTCATCGGGCTCGGGCAAGTCCACGCTTATGAACATACTTGGCTGTCTGGATAAGCCCACGAGCGGAAGCTATATACTTGACGGCATAGATATATCCAAGACTCCCGACAGTAAGCTTTCCGATATAAGAAATAAAAAAATAGGCTTTGTTTTCCAGTCGTTCAATCTTCTGCCAAAGCTCAATGCTCTTGAAAATGTTGAGCTTCCTATGATATATGCGGGGCTTCCGAAGACGGAAAGGCGAAAAAGAGCATTGGAAGCACTGGATAGAGTAGGGCTTTCGGACAGGATAAAGCATAAACCCAATGAAATGTCGGGCGGACAGAGACAGAGGGCAGCCATAGCCAGGGCGCTTGTGAACGAGCCTGCCGTTATACTTGCCGATGAGCCCACGGGCAATCTTGACAGCAAGTCTACATTTGAAATAATAGATATATTCCGACGCCTCAATGACGAGGGCGCTACCATAGTCATGGTAACGCACGAGCCGGATGTCGCTTCCTGCACAAAAAGGATAGTAACATTCAAGGACGGCAGAAAAATAAATGATGAAAATGTTACGGGAGGTAATAATTGATGCATCTGGGCGAAAACATAAAATCCGCTTTAAAAAATGTCCTGAGCAATAAAATGAGGACATTCCTCACGATGCTTGGCATTATTATAGGCATAGCCTCCGTTATTGCCATAACATCCATAGGCAACGGTTCTCAGAAGGAGATCGAGGACCGCTTTGACGACCTTGGCGTAGGAAGGATGACCGTATCCATGAGAAGCAATTCTCCCAGAAATATGTACACAAGTGATGCGCTCACGCTTGATGACTATGAGCTTTTGAAGGATGTCAGGGGAATAAAATACATATCCCCCACATATCAGGCAAATTACTATTCCGTAAAGCTCCTCGATCCCAAGGAAACGAATACTGCTCAGATAACGGGCGTGGGAGCGGATTATTATGATATAATGGCTCCCGAGCTTTTGTACGGCGAGTATATAAATCAAGAAAATATAGACAACAAAAGCAAGACCGTCGTTATAACGGACACAACGGCGCAGAAGGTCTTCGGCTACTGTGACGAGTCCGTAGTCGGTCAGCAGATATCCATAAAGTCATGGAAGGGCTCTCAGAAATTTACCGTTGAAGGCATAGTCGAAAATCCCAATGCCGAATCGGAGATGCAGTATGAAAACGAATATCCCGAAAGCATCGTAATGCCTATATCTACCGCGCAGAGGCTTTTCGGACAAAAAACGCTCACCAACATAACTCTTGTTGCGGAGGATCCAGACAACACCGATGTTCTGGGCGAAAGAATAGTTGCTATGCTCGATAATTTTCATAACACCTCGGAAAAATACACCTGCGAAAGCACGACCGAACAGCTTGAAGCCATGAATGAGGTCACCGGCACCGTAACGCTTCTTATAAGCGGTGTTGCCGCAATATCCCTCATAGTGGGAGGCATAGGTGTTATGAACATAATGATGGTCACCGTTACAGAGAGAACAAGAGAGATAGGTATAAGAAAATCAATAGGCGCAAGGAACAGCGATATAATGTTTCAGTTTGTGGTGGAAGCCATAATACTCACATTTATGGGCGGACTTCTGGGCATAGTGTTCGGCTGGCTGGCGGGGCTTGCTGCTGGTGCGATACTGGGCATGGAAAGCGTTGTGTCTGTTGATTCCATTATAATAGCTGTGGCCATATCGAGCGCCATAGGCATCATATTCGGTGTATATCCTGCCGAAAAGGCGGCCAGACTGGATCCCATAGAAGCCCTGCGATATGAATAATATATTATTAAAAATATTCCCCTTCATTTCAGCAAGGGGATATTTTTATATGCCGTTTTGTCGCAATCGGTCAACTTAGAGGCATAAACTGTTATTAAAATACAGTCGAAAATGTGATATAATAATGACATCGGCGGATATGTTTTGCCGTCTGTCTTTTTACAAATCACAGCTTGCATTCTGCGTGATTTGTGTTAAAATAGAATAAAATATTTATAAAGGAGCTGGAACCTATGTTCAGATTTAAAAACAGACTGCTTTCGGGCGCTCTTGCATTTGCCGTTGCAATGACTGCAATGACTGTGCCTTATTCGGCAGCCGAAGGCGGTGAAAGGACCGTTATCATTTTCCACACAAACGATATGCACGGAAGCCTTCAGGGCTCAGACAGCGTTATAGGCGTGGATAAGGTGGCGGCGCTCAAAAAGCAGAATGAAGAAAATGCAATTCTTGTGGATGCGGGAGATGCCGCTCAGGGCATAGCTCTTGCTTCCCTTTCAAAGGGCGAGGACGTAATAGAGCTTATGAATACCGCAGGCTATGATGTTATGGCGGCAGGCAATCATGAGTTCGACTACGGACTTGAACAGCTTTCTAAGCTTCAGAGCATGGCAGAATTTCCCATCATTTCAGCCAATACATATTATAACGGCAAGCCGTTGTTTGAAAACGATAATTCAGACGGCGCAAGTGTGATGCTCGATAAAAACGGCGTTAAGGTCGGCATTTTTGCCCTCACTACCGCAGACACGGCAAGGTCCACCAACCCCGGCAATATTTCGGGCGTGGAGTTCAGAGATGAAGTCGAGACTGCAAAACAGCAGGTCGAGAGCCTTGACCAAAGGGGCGCGGATGTCATTATAGCCGTAACTCATATGGGCATAATAAAAGAGGAATCCGACTGCACCAGCCATGAGCTTGCAGAGGCTATGGCAGGCACGGAGCTTGACGCCATAATTGACGGTCACAGCCATTCCGTTGAGAACACAAAGGTGGGCGATATTGTAGTTGCTCAGACAGGCACGGGTCTTGCAGGGCTTGGCAGAATGGATATAACTCTTGATGAAAACGGAAATGCAGAAATAAACGAAACTCTGCTTTCTGCAGAGGATACAAGGGATGTTGCTCCCGATCCCGAAACCTCCGAAAAGCTAAACAGCATAAACGAAAAGCAGGGGGCAATGCTCTCCGAGGTAATAGGCGAGGCAACGGGCACTCTCTGGGGCGGTTCCATAAATCAGATAGCAGAGTCCAGAGTGGGCGAGACCAACTTCGGAAGCCTTATATCGGATGCTATCGCAGAAAGCGTTAAGGAGCTTCTGCCCGAGGAATACAAGGCTTATCCCGTAGTTGCCGTTGAAAACGGCGGAGGCTTCCGCTCGGGCGTGCCCAACGGCAAAATAACAAGGGGACATATAATAAATGCTCTGCCCTTTGCCAACACGGTAATGTACAAGGCAGTTTCACCCTCTGTTTTATACAGCGTTCTTGAATCAGCGGTTTCCACCGTAAATTCACAGGATACCGAAACAGGCTTTATGGACGCGGCATATTCGGGAAGCTTCCTTCAGATAAGCGGTATGTGCTTTGAATATGACCCCAACGCAGAGCAGGGCGCAAAGGTAAAGGCTGTATATCTCGATTCGCAGGATACGCCTCTTGACAGAAACGATACTGCCGTAAATATAATTCTCGGCTCAAACGATTATGTCATCGGTCTGGGCGCTCTCGGCGACATTCCCCTTGCAGGAGAGGGCGTAGGTCTTGAGCAGGCTGTGGAGGAGCATATAGCAGTC
>CANROO010000045.1 GCA_947632235.1 uncultured Clostridia bacterium | reverse complement strand
TGTGCTTGTACAATTTGTAAACCATGTGCTACTTGACACAATGCTCGCCCCTACAAGCCCCTATTGAACTTATCACTCGTAGGGGCGTGCATTGCACGCCCGTTTTCGACATTTTCAATACTTCTCAATATCCACCTTCTCCGCCCTGCACGGCGATGAAAGCACTATTAAACACATCGTATCAAAATTAGCATAATCATCGCTCACATAAAACTCTCTCTTACCCTCAGCGGTATTGCCCGAGAGCATATCGTGCTCGGCAAGAAATTCCTTGAGCTTCTGCGCCGTGACCTTCGCAGGATCGACTATGGTAACGTTTTCACCCACAAATTCGCCTATACAGCTTTTCAGTATAGGGTAGTGGGTACAGCCCAGAATGAGCGAATCTATGCCCTTTTCCACAAGTCCGCCGAGATATTCCTTCACCGTCAGGCCCTCCTCCGCTAGAGGCACAAAGAGCGGACAGGCTTTTTTGTACACCTCTATTTCGCTGTCGGCTTTTTTGAGCCTTCTCTCGTATGCGCCGGAGCTGACTGTCGCCTGAGTGCCTATAAGCCCCACCTTTTTGTTCTTTGTGACGCTTATGCAGGTCTCAACGCCCGATGTCACCACCTCTATTATGGGGAGCTCGGGAAAGGTCTCCGAAAGGCTTTCGTAGCAGTTGGAGCTTACCGTGTTGCAGGCTATGACTATAGCCTTCACATTCTTGGTCTTTAAAAATCTTATTATCTGCTCGGAGAATTTTGTAACTGTAGCCTTGCTCTTTGCGCCGTAGGGCACGCGCGCCGTATCTCCGAAATATATAATATCCTCCTCGGGGAGCATCTTTATTATCTGCTTCACAACGGTCAGTCCGCCTACGCCCGAGTCAAATATGCCTATTGGTCGTTTATCCATTTTTTTCAGTCCTCATTTCTGCTGAAGCCAAGCTCTATAAGCTTGTCTACAAGCTCCTCCGTGCTAAGTCCCGCCTCGTTGAAAAGCATGGGATACATACTTATGGGCGTGAAGCCCGGCAGGGTGTTTATTTCGTTGAAAACTATCCTTCCGCCTTCCTCAAGGAAGAAATCCACTCTTGCCAGTCCTCTGCCGTCAAGAGCCCTGAATATTTTTACGGACTGCCTTCTTATCTCCTCCGTCTTGTCCTCGGGTATGGGCGCAGGTATTACCGTCTTGGATTCCTTGTTGTTGTACTTTGCGTCATAGTCGTAGAACTCTGCGGCAGCGAGCACCTGTCCCACGGCAGCCGCCTCAACATCGCTGTTTCCGAGCACTGCGCACTCAAGCTCCAGTCCCGTTATGTTCTGCTCCACAACTATCGTCCTGTCCTCCTTGGCGGCTATCCACAGACCGTCCACCAGCTCATCTCTGTTGTGCGCCTTTGTTATGCCCACGCTCGAGCCTGCGCAGGCAGGCTTTATAAAGCAGGGATAACCGCATATGCTTTCGGCTCTGTCTATGCACTCTTCAATGGTGTTTTCGACCTCGCTTCTGTATATAACGGTGTATTTTGCCTGTTCAATACCTATGCTCTCCGCTATTATCTTTGTGTATGCCTTGTTCATGCTCACTGCCGAGCTGAGCACACCGCAGCCCACATAGGGTATTTTTGCAAGCTCCAGCAGTCCCTGTACAGTGCCGTCCTCGCCCATTGCTCCGTGCAGAACGGGGAACACAAGATCTATGGGTATGAGCTTGAGCTTGTCGCCCACTATCCTGAATAAGCCCTTATGCGTTGCATCGGGGCTCAATATTGCTGTGGTGGCATATTTTTCCCAGCTGCCGCTTTGTATGCTCTCTATGGGGCCGTCATACAAAAGCCAGTGTCCGTTCTTTGTGATGTATACGGGTATGACCGTATATTTGTCCTGATTTATCTTCGATATAACCGTGGCGGCGCTTACCCTTGAGACCTCGTGCTCCGAGGACTGTCCGCCGAAAAGTACTGCAATAACCTTTTTAGCCATGTCTTTATTTCCTTTCAGTTTTCTTTTAATATAATAATATACCTAAATGCCGATTTATACAAGATAAATTTTTATATTATCGTCAAAACATACACATTATTGTATGAAATTTTGCGGGCGAGCAATGGCTGGTCGTATTGCTTTGCAATACTGCTCGCCCATGCAACCAAGGCTCGCCCCTACAAGTGATTAGCTCACATTGTGGTTTGTAGGGGCGTGCATTGCACGCCCATATATATAACATTTTTTATATTTTGACTTTTTCGACAGTTTGTGTAAGACTTGCTTATCAATTATTATTTTTCCATATTTTGCTATGCACAATTGACATTATGTATATTTTTATATATAATGAAATATATAGAAAGGAAGTTATAAAAGGGCATTTGATTTAAAAGAGGAGTTGAATATCATGACTGTCAAAAATGTTCTGGCGGTCGTATTCGGCTGGCTTAGAGATGAAAAAAGATATTTTGAGGAGGAAGGGCACGACATTGCCCAAAGGAATATACTGCATCTTTCCGCGCTCTCGTGGATAGCGGTCATAACTATCATAGTGTGCTCCGCGCTCACGGGTATGCTTGTGGAGGACTGGGACATCACCGTTTACCACGTAGGCGCAGTGCTGTTTTTCGCGGCGTTCGGGCTTATAATGGCTATGGTGAAGCAGAACAAGGTCATGGCGGCCGAGCATTCCGATGTGCTCTGCATAATGTTCGTTCTGGGCATGCTTGCCTCTGCGATAGCCATATGCTCCTTCCCTTATCCCGATCTGGATCAGGTCTTTGTGTCGCTTGTTTTCACAATAATACCCGTTATACTCATTATGAGGGCGAGAACGTCTCTTGCGCTCATATTCGGCGGAGAACTCGTGTTTTTGATACTTTCCTGTATATGCAAGGATGACGCTGTGTTCAAAAGAGATGTTTTTTCAAGCCTCACGGGCTGTATACTTGCCGTTGTGGTCTGTCTGAGCGTGCTCTCACTGCGCATAACAAATTACAGAAACCGCACAATGTATAAGAATATGAACATTGTCGACCCTCTCTGCCATGTGCTCAACAGGCGCGCTTTTGACATATATTCGAGAGTTTTCACGGCTATTTCAAAGCGCAGTATTGCCGTTCTGCTCTTCGATATTGACAATTTCAATATCATAAACAGCACTGCAGGCTTTAAAAAGGGCGATGAGCTTCTTGTGCTCCTAAGCGGTATAATGGAGGAAAAGAAGGACGACAAGGCATATGTGGGCAGAATAGGCGGAGATAAATTCTGTATGGTTATGGAATTTGACTGCAGCCCCGAGAATATAAAGTCCGCTGCAAGAAAAATACAAAAGGAATTCAAGAACCGTTCAGCCGATATTGCAGGCAGTGTGTGCTACTGCAGCTCGGGGATCTCCATACATCTTAAGGATGAGGAAAGAAGGGACTACGCCGAGCTTATGCACGAGGCAGAAGAAATGCTCTATCTCTCCAAGAGCGTAGGCGGAAAGTGCTGTAATGTCTACAGCGACAGCATGAAGGCGTAGAATTTTGAGAAAATACTAAAATGTGCGCAACATCGCGCACATTTTTATTGATAAAATACTTGCCGTACGATTTTTTTTATACAAAGCATACCCCTTCAGTCAGGCTAACGCCTGACAGCTCCCCCGGAGGGGGAGCCAAGAATTTGGGACTGACTGCTGCCTCTCGGCGCCCCTATGGGGGAGCTGGCGCCCGAAGGGCGACTGAGGGGGGCTATATCTACATAAAATTTTGCAGTGCAATGGGAAGGGGGGACCAACCGAAGGTTGGTGGAAGGTTTTTTGTACCATATAACTAAAAAATTATAATAAAAATAGGAAAAATACACAAAATTATTTTTTATTATTGGTTATTTTAACTATTGTAAATATGCAAGAAATGTGTAAAACTATTATATTATAGGGGGAATACAATGTTTTTTAACTTTTATACCATACTGCTGAGGCTTTTGGGAGGAAGCCGGCAGGGATGAAGGAGGCATTTTTATGGTTAAAAGCAAGGAAAGTGGAGAAATTCCCGAGAAGGAAAAATACTACAGCGTAATTACAGAGAAAATAGTAAAATCGCTCGAAAACGGAAGCAACGAATTTTTAAGAAGCTACGGTCAGCTTCTGAATACGGTCGAAGAGCTTATTTATGTAGTAGACTATGACACCAAGGAAATAGTTTATGCCAACAAGAGCTTCAAGGAATATTTCGGACTGGAAAATAAGCCCGTGTCGGGACTTAAGTGTCATCAGGTACTTTTCGGCAATAACAGCGTGTGCGATTTCTGCAATACCGATTCCGTGGAAAGCAGTGAAAACAGCGCCATAGAATACGAAAAACAGCTCGGCAACAAGATATTCAATGTTAAAAAGAGCATTGCTTCGGTGTTTGACAAGAAAATAATTGTGCTCTGCGCTAAGGACATAACCGAGAATAAGCTCCTCAAGATGCGCTATGACGACACCGTGGATATGATGACCTGCGGTTACATAAAGTGCAAAAGAGACGACTACTGGACCGTTGTGGAAGCAAACAGCAATTTCTACAAGATGATAGGCTACACGCCCGAGGAATTTAAGGAGCAAAAGCACAACAGATTTTCTCTGCTCCTCTCTCCGGGACAGGCGGCAGAAATAATGCGTTCCGTTGACAATCAGCTTCAGTCAAGCTCCATGGCCAAGAACGAATACTGCATCATAGCCAAGAACGGCAGGGTAGTATATGTTGTGGATCAGATAAGCGCTGCCGTGGAAGATGGCAATGAATATATATACACCACCTTCTTTGACATTACGGAGCGTAAGCTTGCCGAGACAGTCATTGAAGAGCGCTATCAGCAGGAGCTGAAGTACAGAAATTCAATATCCGAGAGCGTGCTTGCATTCTGCGAGCTCAATGTTACAAAATACAGGGTCGTGGGCTGGAACAAGGGCGATGCCGTTATAGGCGACAGCGTCAACATATCACTTGACGATGCCTTCCCGCTCATGTTCGACAGGCATTTGAGCCCCGAAACAAGCAGATTTTTAAGAGGCATATTCAATAAAGAGGTGCTTCTCGGCAAGTATAAAAAGGGCGAAAAGAAGTTCAAGATGGAGCACTACTTCGAGTTTATGGACGAATCCGTGTCGGGCTTTTGGGGACTTATAACAGTGAACCTCAGAAAGAACCCCACCACAAAGGATATTGAGGCGTTCATATACTTCAAGGACATCACAAGCGACAGACTTCTTTCGCTTGCCATTGCCAAGGAGGTCGCTCACGAGTATGACTTCATAGCCTGCATAGATGCTAAGCACAATAAGTCCATAATAAAGGATTCTTCCGCATACGGCAGGGACAATGTTCTGGAATGTCCCGACTACGAGGCGGAGGTGATTCGCTATACGGGCACCCTCCTTATAGACGAGGACAGGGAATATTTAAGAGACAGGCTTTCGCTCAAGACAATAATAAAAGAGCTTGAGGACAAGGACTTATACGAGGTAACGGGCAGAGAGGTCACCGTAATAGGCATCACGAAGTACAAGAAATACAGATATTCCTATTTTGACAAGGATAAGATGCTCATACTCTACTCTCAGAAGGATATAACCGAGAGAGTTGAAAACAAGGACAGAGTTGTCGTGGAGGAGCTTCTCAAGCTCGGAGACGACAGCAAGGTAAAGAAAATAGTAACGGACTATATAGGCAGAAGGGAGAAGTTTGAACGGGAGCTTCTTGAAAAGGCGCATATAGACGACCGCACGGGACTTTTAAATCTCAACGGCTTCTGCATTGCCGTTAAAAAGCTTCTCAAGGAAAATCCCGACAAGGAATATTATTTGGTTGTCAGGGATATAAACAACTTCAAGGTATATAACGAGCTTTACGGCAGATCCAAGGGCGATGAGCTTCTCAAATATATAGGTCAGCTTTTCAGAGGCAAGATAGATGAGCTCGGCGGAGTATGCGGTTATCTGGGCGCAGATGACTTCGTGGCCTGCTACAGCCCTAAGACGCTCTCTCAGATAGACCTCATAACGGACTTTGTTGAAACCAGCGTTAAGAACTTTACATCCGATTACAAGATAATACTCTGCGCAGGCTTATACAAGATAACGGACAGAAATATGCCCGTCACCACAATGTGCGACAGAGCGGAGCTTGCGCTCAACAGGGCAAAGAAGGGCAATTTGGCGTCCTGTATGTATGATGACGGCATAAGAGCCAACCTTATAAAGACGCAGGAGGTGCTCAACGAGTTCCACAATGCTCTTAAAGAGGGTCAGTTCCAGATGTATCTTCAGCCCCAGTACAATATTTATACGGGCAGGATAGCCGGAGCCGAGGCTCTTGCAAGGTGGATACATCCCGAAAAGGGCATAATATCGCCTGCCGATTTCATACCCGTATTGGAGCAGAACGGACTTATACCTCAGCTTGACGCTTACATCGCAAACGAGGCATGCCGTATAATGAGCCTGCTTAGGGAAACATTTTCCGGAGATCTGCCTCCGTCAATTGCCATCAATCTTTCAAGAGCGGATATATACAGACCCGATCTTATTGTCGGACTTAACGACACAAGAGAGAGCTATCAGCTTCCGCCCTCGGCTTTAAGGCTTGAGATAACCGAGTCGCTCTATGTAGAACAGCCCAAGATAATGGCAAGCTTCATAGACGAGCTGAGAGGCACGGGCTACAGGGTAGAAATGGATGACTTCGGCAGCGGTTATTCCTCGCTCAACACTCTTAAGGATATGGATATAGATATGCTTAAGCTGGATATGAAGTTCCTTTCATCCATATACACCGAAAAGGGCGCCAAGATAATAAAGGCTGTCGTGGATATGGCAAATATGCTTGAGATACCCATGCTTGCAGAAGGCGTTGAAACCGAGGAACAGGTCAACTTCTTAAGAAATGTAGGCTGTAAGTATGTTCAGGGATACTATTTCAGCAAGCCCATACCCGTTGAGGATTATATAAACCTCCTCATGACAACCGAATTTGAAAGAATAGGATAATAAAAAAACCGCACAATGTGCGGTTTTTTGCTTGTCGATAAATTATTTTTTACCCTTCAGTCAGCCATTATTATGGCTGACAGCTTCCCTGCTTCGCAAGGACGCCTTATAGTGTTGCGCCCTCCGGGCAAAATAATTTTACTGCTAGGTAAGCCGTCCTTTAGCCCGTCAGGGCTAAGGGAAGGGGGACCGTCGTTAGACGGTGGAAGGGTCAATATATGTACTTCCTCACAAACAGATTAAGCCTCCTGTAAAGCAGTCCCGTCATAATTGATATTATTATATACTTGAACACATTAAACGGCAGTACGGCGGCTATTGCTATACCGCCGAGGCTCGTTATATAAGGATTTACATTTGCGCTCAGGCTCACGAGCGCTTCTGCGGAATATCCCATTCTCAGCTGATATATGGGGAAGATGACAAAATAGTTGACTACTGTGGCAACAATGCTTGTAACCACTGTGCCTGCCACAAGTCCCGTGTGTCCGCCGAGCCTTGTGCGCGTCTTTTTGTATATAAATACGGTCGTCAGCATGTAGCAAAGACTGTTTATAACATTTGCAAGCTCTCCCACTCCGCCCGTTGCGGAGCCCTTCAGAAGAAGATGTATTATAAGTCCGCCGAGCACAACGGCAAGGTCGGAAAAATCCAGCTTCAGAAAAGAAGGTATAAACGGGACATTGAACTCCAGAAGCATAAGCACGGCGCTTATACCGCCCAGATCTGCAGCCAGTATCCACTTTGCAAGCTCGTGTCTGTTAGTCTTAGCCATATGGATCTCACTCCTTATTCGGTCTTATATCCGGTCACATTGTTTTTGATCATCCAGTCCATTTTACAGCTCATAAGGTAAGCTATAACATCGTTATCCTTGCCGTATATGGCGTTGTGCAAGGCCTGTGCGTCAAAAAGGTCGTTATAGGTCAGATAAGGATAGTCTACCATGGGATTTGTGCCTGCCATGTAATAGAGAGCGTAGTTGAGGTTGTTGTTTCCGAGCACCCACTGATCTCTTGTGTCCTCTATGGCAAGAAGCATCTTGTCGGCATATTCCTTATACTTCTCCTCTCTTGTGGTCTGATAAAGCGTATAGAGCAGATTCATTTCCGCCAGCTGATGATTGAGCGAAACATGAGTCCTGTTGTGTTCGTATTCATAGCCGTAGTCTTCTACGAGCCAGCCCCCGTTTTTGGTATCATAGTGATTTTGCGCGGCATGGTCTATATAGTATTCCGCATATCTGCACACAGCCATGAGAAAATCATCGTTGTTGTATCTCTTGTATGCGTTTATGAGGTTTGTGGCAAAGTCCGTGTTGAACCTTGTGTCGTAGAAGCCTGCGCCTATATTGAAGTCCTCGGCAAGCCAGTTCGACTTGGGCCCCGTAGCCCAGTAGCCAAGCTCGTTCTGATTCTGCATACACATGTATGTGAACACATAGCCCAGATCATATGCGGCAAGGAAGTCGCCGTATCTTGCAAAGCTTGCTCCCACATAGTTTGAGGGATGCCTGTAGAGCATCGTGGGGCTGTAGGGTATATAGTTTGAAGGCGCCGCAAAATAGTAGCCGTCCCATGAAAATCTCCTGTCTACCGCAAGCTCCTGATCAAGCACATTGAAGTGATTTATGTTGTTCCAGTCCGACAGGCTGTGCTCTGTCGAGAGCAGATACCATATCTCGCCCACATAGTCAGGGTCGTTCGGGAAGCTGTATTCTATTGTAACGGTGTCCTCATTGGGGTCTATGGTTATACTTACCGGCTCCTCAAGCTGAGGGTTGTATTCCTCCGTGTTGTTGCTGAATTTGTTGTTTGTATACACAGCGGGCACGCTCAGCACTATTGCGCCCCTGTCCGTATTTATAAACAGAGTCTGTTTTTTGACATTCAGCGGATTCTGCGACATATACCATTCGCCCGTGTCGGAGTCCACATATCTCATTTCAAACTGCGAGCCGGGAAGCACTATGCTTTCTCTGTATCTCTCCTCGCTCGCCGTATTGAATGTATATCTCTTTATGCTGAAAATGTCGTTGTTTTCAAATCTGAAGCTCTTTTCGCGCACCGTTCTGTCGGCATCGTTATATATGACCTCTTCCCTGTATTCGGGAGCCGTTACGGCTCTCCATTTGTCCTTGTATGTGTTTTTGACAACATTGTAGGCCTCCAGAGCGTTGCCCGTGAGCGGATTTCCGTTTTTGTCCACGGGATTGTCGCTGTACTGCTTCAGTTCGTAGGTAGTTATCTCAATGCCTGCTTCATACTTTGCCTTGTCAAATGTAACGGGCTCTTCCGTTGTGGTCTCCGTTCGTTTCTCCGTAGTTGTTTCCGTGGTCTCTGTGGGCTTCTTGTCGCCCTTTGACTTTGACCTTGAGCCTGTCACGCTTTTATGCGTGGTGACCTCCGTAGTAGTCATTTCCGTAGTGCTTTCTATGGTGGTCGCTTCCGTAGTAGGCGTATAATTCTTCACGGTGAATGTTGCAGCCATGGAGCTTACCGCCATTGCCGCCGTACACAGCAGTGCCGACGACGAAGCTGCGAGCAGTATTTTTAAACAGATCCTTTTCATTGTTGTTCTCACTCTCCCGTTATTTTTTCCTAACCTACATTATAGCAGAAAAAACGTATCGTTACATTACAATATAATTAAATTTAATTAAATTTAGTTTGAACTTTCCCTGTTGTTGTACACAAAGAGGAAAAGCGAGGCGGAGCATATCACTATATAACCTATCACGCTGTACACATCGGGTATCTGTCCGAAGAGGAAGAAGCCCAGAGCCGCCGCGAATATTATCTGCGTATAGTCGAATATGGATATTTCCTTTGCCGGGGCGTTTGAATAAGCCGCCGTTATGGTGAACTGACCGCCTGCCGCCGAAAGTCCTGCCATTAACAGAAAGCATAGCTGAGAAGGGCTCATGTGCTCATAGCCCGTCAGTACGAACGGAAGCACGACTATACAGCTGAAGGCAGAGAAAAAGAACACTATAAGCGGACCCTTCACGCCTCTTTGTCCCAGAGCGCGCACAGCCGTGTATGCCGCTCCTGCGCCTATACCGCCCAGCGTACCCATAAGTGCAGGCATTACCTCTGCGAAGTCAAGCGTGGGCTTTATTATGAACAGACTGCCAAAAAACGCCGTTATAACGCCTATTGCCTGCACAAGCTTAGGCTTTTCCCGAAGAAAAAGCATTGAAAATATAATGGCAAAGAAGGGCGAAAGCTTGTTTAACATTGAAGCGTCCGAGATATTGAGCCTGTCAACGGCATAGAAATTGCCCAGTATACCTATTGTGCCCATAACCGAGCGTATCAATAACAGGGGAATGTCTGCCTTTTTGCAGCCGAAGCCCGTTTTGCTCCTTATCAATATGACTGCCGCCGCAAGCATTGCTATAAGGTTCCTGAAAAAACTCTTCTGCACGGTCGGCAGATCGCCCGAAAGCCTCACAAAGCAATTCATAAGCGCAAAGCAGAACGCGGAGGCTATTATATAAATTATGGCTTTTTGCTTTTTGTTCATATTGTTTTCTCTCCAAAAAAATGGGGCGGTCTCTCCGCCCCTATTTTTATATATTGTCAATTTTTTGCTTTATTATAATTATTTGCACACATTTCAATGCAGGGGCGAGCATTGTCCGCCCGTTTTAAACATACTCTGATATTTACTCTGCACCTGCCGGCTCGAGCTCATCCAGATTGAGCACACCGCCTATCTTAAGTCCCACATGTATGCTTATCTTTGCGGTCTTGGTCTCTGCGTCCCACTCAACCTCGGCATTCACTGCCTCGCTCACAGCTCTTAACGGAAGCATCATCCTTCCGTCAACTATCTGCGCAGGGACCTCAAGCTCTACCGTGTCCTCGCCGTTTACAAGCATTGTGGGGCTGTCAGCCTGCACTGTTACCGATTTGCTTCCTCTTGAAAGAACGGCTGTCTTAGTTTCGCCGTCCCATTCCACGAGATAGCCCATTTCCTCAAATACTCCCCTTACGGGAACCATTGTCCTGCCGTCGATTATTATGCCCTGAACATCCACGGGCACATCGTTTACGGTCACATTTACTCCGTCTGCCGCAAATACGGCTGTCGTGCTCATAACAAGCACTGCCAAAAGCGCTATAAGCTTTTTCATTGTTTTGTCCTCCTTTATTTTTATGAAGCAGCCCTTATTATTTCCATGACTGCCTTTATTCCCTGTGAAGCAGGGGAATTTTCCATACTTTGTATATATTTGTCCCTTTCGGTATATACCCTGTTTATGGTGTCAAAAAGACTTCCCTTTGTCATCTTTTCCTCGTCCAGCACCTCTGCAAAGCCCTGCTTTTTAAAGCTCTGCGCATTCAATATCTGGTCGCCTCTGCTGGCGTTTTTTCCCAGAGGTATAAGGAGCATGGGCTTGTGAAGCGCCAGAAATTCGCATATGGCGTTCGAGCCGGCTCTTGAAATCACCATGTCGGAGCAGGCGAATATGTCGGGCAGCTCATCCGATATATATTCAAACTGCCTGTAGCCCGTTTTGTCCTTGAGGCTCTCGTCCATGTTGCCCTTTCCGCAGAGATGTATTATGTCGTACTTGGGCAGAAGCTTATCCAGAAGCTCCCTCACCGCCGTGTTTACCTTCACCGAGCCCTGCGAGCCTCCCATTATGAGAAGCACGGGCTTGTTTCCGCTGAAGGAGCAGAACTCAAGGCCTCTTTTCCTGTCGCCCTCAAAGAGCATATCCCTTATAGGCGTTCCCGTGTATATGCCCTTGTTGTCCTTTATGTGCTTCACAGCCTCGGGGAAGGTGGTGCATACGGCCGTTGCAAACGGCATAGCCAGCTTGTTGGCAAGTCCGGGAGTTATGTCCGACTCGTGGCAGACAACTCTCACCCTGTTCATTGCCGCGCCTATAACAACGGGTACCGCCACAAATCCGCCCTTTGAAAACACCACATCGGGCTTTATTTTCTTTATGAGCCTCTTGGCCTGAAATATTCCCTTTACAACTCTGAAAATATCGGAGAAATTCTTTTTGTCCAGGTATCTTCTCAGCTTGCCCGAGCTTATGCCGTAATACGGCACGCCCGTTTTATTTATAAGCTCCTCCTCCATTCCGCCTTTGCTGCCTATGTAGTATATCTCATAGCCTGCTTCCTTAAGGTGTGGTATAAGAGCTATGTTGGGGGTCACATGACCTGCCGTTCCGCCCCCGGTAAGAACTATTTTTTTCATATTATGCCTCCGATTTAAGCTTATCTTTTTATATTATATAACTTATTATATAAAAAAGCAATAATATTTTATACAAAGCCCTTATTGTGAAATTTTACTCTTGATTAAAATTCCCAAAGTGGTATATTTATATTATAGAGCAAAATTTTAACGCTTACATTTTATGGATGATATAAGGATACGCAAGGGGAGGTGCCTTCATGAAAAAATGCGTTGCGGTCATAGAGATAGCGTCAAACGAGCTGAGGCTTAAAATAGGCGAAAGATACAAGAAAAATGTCAGGATACTGGAAAATGTCGCCAATCCGCTTGCGCTGGGCAGAGATACCTTCCACAGCGGAAGAATATCCGTTGAGAGCCTTAAAAAGACAGCCGAGACCATATCGGGCTACAAGGAGGCGGCGCTTGCCTACGGCATAAAGAACATAACAGCGCTTGCCACAACAGCCGTAAGAGAGAGCAGAAACAGGGACTTCATACTCGATCAGCTCAAGGTGAAAACGGGCATAGACCTCAAGGTCATAGACGATACGCAGGAAAAGATATATATAAACAAAATGACGCTTGCGCATTTGGACAAGGATGAAATGCAGTCTACACTCATCGCCCACTTAGGCTCGGGCAATATAAGCATATTCGTGCTGAGAAACGGCAAGGTCGGCGGAGGCCTCAATATAAAGATAGGCTCTTTGCGCATATCAGAGCTCTTTGACGACTACCGCCGGAACACCTCCAACTATGTACAGGTCATAAAGGAATATCTCTATCCATATCAGGAAGCCATATCGGGCTTCATAACCGAAAAGCTCAAAAATTTTGTAATAAGCGGAAACGAGATAGCTACGATTTCGAGAATGTGCAATGCCAAAAACAAGAACGGCATGAATGTCATATCACGCGATGATTTTATGTCGCTCTACAAGGAAATAAAGAATATGACGCCCGAGGAGATAGCCGAGAAATATGAAATAAGCCTTGAAAAGGCGGAGGATATACTTCCTGCGGTCATAATATATTCAAGGCTTGTGAAGTTCACAAGCGAGAAATATATAATTTCGCCCATACTCACCGCCGGCGATGCCATACTTTACGAGGAGCTCTTCCCCGAGGAGGCTAAGAAGCTCTCCGAAAAATATGATGAATTTTCTGTGCTTTCGGCAAGAAACATAATGACAAAATTCGGCTTCAACCCCGAATACGGCGATGCCGTGGCTTCTGCGGCCCTTGCCATATTCGACAAGATGAAAAAGCACCATGGCCTCGGCGCCAGAGAAAGGCTCATGCTTAGGCTTGCCGCCATGCTCGAGGAAATAGGCAAGGCAGTCAATATAAGGGAACACGAAAGGCTTTCTTATCATATTATAAGACGGCTTGACATAGTGGGCATAAACGAGAGAGAAAAGCGCATCATAGCAGGTGTTGCTTATTATCACAGCGATGTTATGCCCTACGAGGACAACGGAGTTTACAAAAAGCTGTCGGAGAGCGACAGGGTGGCAGTGTGCAAGCTGAGCGCGATACTGAAGCTTGCCAATTCGCTTTACCGCAGCCACAACAGCAAGATAGAGGCGCTCAGCATAAGCCTTAAGGACAGCAGACTTATAATAACTGCGTCCGCCTACAAGAGCCTCGATCTTGAAAAATGGTCCTTTGACAAGAACAAACAGCTTTTCGAGGATGTCTACGGGCTTACTCCCGTGCTTAACAAAAGGAGTGTAATGTGATGGCAGAGCTTAACAATAAGGATTATTATTACAACAGAGAGCTGAGCTGGCTGGAGTTCAACACAAGAGTGCTTGAGGAGGCTACAGAAAAGAGCCATCCGCTTTTTGAGCGCTTTAATTTCATTGCCATCACCGCCTCCAACATGGACGAATTTTTTATGGTGAGGGTAGCAGGACTTATAACGCAGGAATTTTCGGGCTCTCAGAAAAAAGACCCCTCGGGAATGACCGCAGGCGAGCAGATAAGGCATATTTCCGAGAAGGCTCACAGCCTTGTACACAGGCAGTACAATATTCTGAACAGGTCGCTCATACCTCAGCTTGAGGAGGAGGGCATAGTCTTTGTAAAGCCCGATAAGCTTTCGGATAAGCAGAAGGACTTTGTGAAGACTTATTTCAACACAACGCTCTACCCCATACTCACGCCCATGGCTGTGGACACCTCCAGACCCTTCCCCCTGCTTGCAAACAACAGCCTTAACATAATTGCCGAGCTTAAAAACGAGCAGGACGAGGAGGTATTTGCCCTTGTGCAGATACCCTCCGTTGTGCAGAGGATAGTAAAGCTTCCGTCAGAGGACGGCAAAACACAGCTCATACTTCTTGAGGACATAGTAAAGGAATATATAGGCAAGCTTTTCAACGCCCATAAGGTGCTTTCGGCGCATTGCTTCAGAGTTACCAGAAATGCCGACCTTGAAATTGACGAGGAGGACTCTCACGATCTGCTTTCGGAGATAGCCGATTCCGTAAAGCAGAGAAAGTGGGGCGCACCCGTAAGGCTTGAGGCAGAGAAGGATATGTGCAGAAATTCGTTTGACTTCCTTGCCGAAAGGCTTGAGATAAGGGAGCACGAGGTATATATGATACCCTCCGTTCTCGATCTTACGGTGTGGTTCACTCTGCCCTCCGTGCTTGACAGACCCGAGCTTTGCAATAAGCCCATGCCTCCCGTGCCCGTTGCGGAATTTGAGGACAGGGATATGTTCGAGGTCATAAGGGAGAAGGATGTGCTTGTGCATCATCCCTATCAGTCCTTTGAGCCCGTTGTAAATTTTGTAAGGCTTGCCGCGCGAGATAAGGATGTGCTTGCCATAAAGCAGACATTGTACAGGGTCTCCAGCAATTCTCCCATAATAGCCGCGCTTATGGAGGCTGCCGAAAACGGCAAGCAGGTCACCGTTCTTGTGGAATTGAAGGCGCGCTTTGACGAGGAGAATAACATCAACTGGGCAAAGAAGCTTGAAAAAGCAGGCTGTCATGTAATATACGGTCTTGTCGGCTTAAAGACGCACTGCAAGCTCTGTCTTGCGGTAAGGCGCGAGGAGGAGGGCATAGTGCGCTACTGCCACCTCGGCACGGGCAATTACAACGACAAGACAGCCAAGCTCTATACCGATATGGGACTTTTCACATGCAAGGAAACGATAGCCTCCGATGTGTCCGCCATATTCAACTGTCTTTCGGGCTATTCCAAATATCCTGCGTGGAATAAGATCTCTGCCGCGCCCACCGACCTTCGGGAAATGTTTATAAGAAACATAGAGCACGAGCAGAAAAATGCCAAGGAGGGCAAGCCGGCCGTGATAATAGCCAAGATGAATTCCCTTGTGGACAGAGGCATTATAAAGGCGCTCTACAAGGCGAGCATGGCAGGCGTTAAAATTGAGCTTATCGTCAGAGGCATATGCTGTCTTAAGACGGGCATAGAGGGCGTGAGCGACAACATAAGAGTGCGGAGCATAGTAGGCAGATTTCTGGAGCACAGCAGGATATATTATTTTGAGAATGACGGCTCCCCAAGGATCTATCTTTCATCTGCCGACTGGATGAACAGAAATCTGGACAGAAGGGTGGAGGTAGCCTTCCCCGTTGAGGACGAGGAGCTCAAAAAGAGGGTAATGCAGATAATAGACATCACTCTCAGGGATAATGTAAAGGCAAGGATACAGCAGAAGGACGGAAGCTATAAGCACATAGACAAGAGGGGCGCAAGGGAGATTATCTCCAGCCAGGAGGAATTTTATAAGCTCGAGCTTGAAAGATACCATAGCTATAAAAGCCCCGAGGACGATGAAATATTCAAGCCCGTAAAGGCAGGCGAATAAAAAAAGCGGATCTATGTCCGCTTTTTTTAATGCTTCGGTTTTGGATAGGGCAGCTTTATATCCGTTCTGCCCACGAGATAATCCACGCTTGTGCCGTAAAAATCCGCCAATATCCCCAGAGCCTCAACGGAAATACCGCGTACTCCCGTCTCATAGCCCGAATATGTCCTTTGGCTCACATTCAGCAGCCTTCCGATATATTCCTGTGTCAGGTCGTTGTCCTCTCTTAAATTTCTGAGTCTTTCATATATCATAGCCCAAAGCCTCCTCTGAAAAAAAGGTTATCATACCTCATTTTGCGGTATTGACTTTTAGCGCGTTTTGAGCTAAAATTTGTGTAACATACCAATAAATTATAATGCAGGGGAGGTATAAATATGCCTATGTACAGCATCAATGAGCTTATAAATGCCCTTGAAGACCTTAAAATGCAGGGCTATGAATATGTGGGAACAGAAGAGGAAAATGCAGACTGTCTTAAGCTTTACAGCATAAAAACGGGAGAGGGCGCAAGGCTTGTGCTGTGTCTTGAAGCAGACGATTATTATTATCTGTAATTTTGACCTTGCAAATTACTTAAAATAATGATACAATATAGGGTAATGTGATTTCAGTAATATATAAACGGAGGTTAATACAGTATGAGCGGACATTCCAAATTTGCAAATATCAAGCATAAGAAAGAGAAAAACGATGCCGCAAAGGGCAAAATATTCACAGTCATAGGCAGGGAGCTTGCCGTTGCCGTAAAGGCAGGCGGTCCCGATCCCGACAGCAATTCAAGGCTCAGGGACGCCATTGCAAAGGCAAAGGCAAACAATATGCCAAACGACACCATAGACAGG
>CANROO010000044.1 GCA_947632235.1 uncultured Clostridia bacterium | reverse complement strand
TCTTGGGGATATGATGCCTATGAGATAGGATAAATGTTTTTGGGATTTTATGAAAGGGGGATTAGTATGACAAATGAAAGAGTATTTGAAGCTGATATTATTTTTGCTTTTATGCCAAAATATATTGGTATTGATATTTCTTATAATTCTCATATTAAAATAACCGCTCTCAGATTTTCCACAACTGAATAGAGCGATTATTTTAATTGCTTAACTTAGTGAGGAACAACTGTGTTGTTTCTCTTTGTGCTTATATGATAACATATTTTATACCGCATGTCAAGCAAATAAAATAACCGCTCTCAGTTCTGATGACCCAACTAAATAAGCAGTTATTTTAATAATAAATATTTAGAGGAACAACTGTGTTGCTTCCTTCATTAAGAGTAACACAAAACACTCCATAAGTCAACCATATTTTAATTATAAAGGAGATGGATTTTATGAAAAATCTGCTGCTTTCTGCGCTTATGTGCGCAATGCTCACAGCGCCTGCAATGGCGGACGAGGGCGTGAGCGTATACTCTAACGGCAATTTGGTGGCGGACAAGGGAATAATACTCGAGGGACGCACGCTTGTGCCTGTGAGGGGCGTTTTTGAATACATGGGCTACACGGCCGAGTGGGACGCAGACACAAAGACAGCCACACTCAAAAGCGACAAAAACACGGTGGTCATAAAAAACGGTGATTCAGACTTCACAGTAAACGGCAATACGGTTACGCCCGATGTGCCGGCGCAGATAATAGAAGGCAGATTTATGCTGCCTCTCAGGGCTGTGGGCGAGGCAGTGGATGCCGAGGTGAGCTGGGATGCCGAGAGCAGGACCGCCGAGATAAAGAGCAAAGCAACAGTCATTGAAACGCCTCTGCCCGGGGTGTCGATAGAGATAACATCGCCCGATGCACAGAATGACGGCAATGTCAATTATATAACTATTGAATAACAAAAAAGACCGCATCACCGTGCGGTCTCAGACTGTCGAAAAATTCAAAAAATAAAAAAATGTTATATACGGGCGTGCAATGCACGCCCCTACAAACCACAATGTGAGCTAATCACTCGTAGGGGCGAGCATTGCTCGCCCGCTAAATTTCATACAATAAGGTGTTTATCAACACGCAAAAAGACCGCATCACCGTGCGGTCTTTTGTAGTATTATTCAAAGTTGATAGATGAATATTTCGGGTTAGTTCCGTAGCCTGCTTCTTTAAAATGCTCATTTGCACCGTTTCTGAGGGCGATAACACCGCTTACCATTAAAGCTTCCTCATTATTAAGGTAAGTTATATTCATTTCCGGTTTTGTATACTTCATTTAATATCCCTCCTTAATAATTACTTATTATTGGTTGCGCTGTATTCGTCATAGCTCTTTACACTGCCGTCAAGCTTTAATGTGATCTTGCCAAGCTCTACTTTTGTTTTATCTCCGCTTCCCGCTTCATCGGGAGTTGTGGTGGCATATACGGTTATTTCCTTATCAGCCGTACTTGCTGAATCAACTCTTACGGGGAAGATAACCTTATCACCGTCTTCAACATAATATGTTATCTGGTTATCTTCATTATCTACATAAAGCTCCTGAATCCAGCTGTTGCTTGCTGCAGTTGTGTCGATAACAACTTGGAAAGCGCCGTCACAAGCGTTTACCTTTGTTGCCGGGTCTGTTGTGCCTGACATACCAATATTATTTTCATCGGAATTTTCTGATATTTTGCACTCTGCATCATTAACTGTAACTAAGCTATAGTTTAATTTTGTATCATCAAATTCATCACTCAATACCTTAAAAAATATGTATAACTCCGGTTTTTCTGCACCTAAATCAACTTCAGAACTATTTGCCCATTGAACATTAACAACACCATTGTTATTGGCATCATTGGTAGCCATATTACCCTTATACTCAATATCACCGAACAAATCAACCGAAGAGATTGCATTAGCTACACAGCAAAGATTACTATTATTTTCACTAGATTGCGGTTTTCCAAGTTTTCTTGCATTAGCTGAAACAGGTAATAATTCACTTTGAGAAATACCGTAATTAAGGATAGTATTATCAAAATCCATAATAAAACTGTATGTAAAAATCTTATCTGTAGGTGTATGAAAATTTATAGGCAATGCAATCAGTTGTCCTGCTTTATATTCTGTAACAGTATTGCCCGTTGACAAATCAATAGGTGCACTCACTTCATAGGTGAAACCACTTGCTGCCATTACAGGAACAGCAAACAATGTCAATGCTAATGAGGCAACACATACTCCTAAAATATTTTTTAATTTCATCGTACTTTATCTCCTTATATTAACTATTGTTGCTCAACAGGGAAAATATATTCTCCCATACTTACACTATGTTTTAAAATAAGACCTGCGTCAAATGCATCAACATGTCCGTCAGCATTAACATCACCGATTTTAATCTGTTGAACTGTAAGTAATTTCTCGTCACTTGCAGCATGCTTAAGCGCTAAACCTGCATCAAATGCATCAACAAAAGTATCATTATTTATATCACCATATTTACCCACAACAATCTCGCCGTCAGCCACTTCCACCTGTGCAGAATTTACATCGACCGTGGAACTTCCGTCATTGGTAAGAGCCGCAAGCTCAACCTTTATGGGGACCTCCTGATCGACAGCATCATCGGATGTATTCGCCTTAACAAATTTCACCTCTGCCATTTCCTGCGTTTGGTTTGCGTTTATATGAACAGGTGCTGCGCCTGCCCATGCAACAACGAGCGTTTTATTATCGCCGTCTGCGGAAATCACATCGCTCACCAAAATGGAATTGCCGGCATCAAAGCCAGTGCCTGCCTCGGCGTAGCAATCCTTTTCTAAGTCATCGCTTCCATATTTAACGGGTGAAACCTTTGTGCTGTCGTATGTAAGCCTAATAATATAGCCGTTTACATCGGTGCCGTTGCTGTCCGCTTCTACATTTATGGGCACACATGTACCGCCTTGGTCATCGGCAGGGACAGTACCCACGGAATACTTGTCGGCAGCCTGAACGCCCGCAGCCATAAGCGAAACGGCAAAAACAGCCACAAGCACGCCTACTATTTTCTTCATAATTAACCTCCTTCTTTAAAAATATTTAAAAGCTTAAATTAATTATAAACTAAATTTGCAATAATTGCAATAGAACGAATGAAATTTTTTTTGACGGGCAGGGACAGCCCCTGTTCGGAGCGTCCCCGTTAAGCCCGTTGTTGTTTCAATTCGTTATGATACCTTTATAGAAAGTATCTGTACCGTTGTATCATGAGGATTATTAGTAAATGTAAATTTATATTCGCCCGCAGCGGGAGCCGTTCCTTTTACGCTTCCTGTCTTGCCATCTTTACCAAAAAGCTGCTCTTCGCCTTCTGAAGAAAATCCGCCGGGACCTGTAAGTTTACCCTTTATCCACTTTGTAGAATCCGATGAACCGCACTGATATTCTATTACAATATTAGCTCCTTTATTTAGCTTAAAGCTTAAGTAGCCTACGGATTCTTCTTCTGATTCTCCGCCGTTATCCAGCTTTAACGCGCCTTCTCTTCCTTTGTTGTCTGAAAAATCAAATATTTTGCCCTTACCTGCTATAATATCAGACGGATTGTAAGTACCGGCAGTCAGAGCGTTTTCTACAGTACTTCCGCCCGTGCTTCCTATATGCGTAAGTATATAGTAAACATCGGCTATATTTATGTCGCCTATGCCGTCTGCATTTGCATTGGCAAGAGCAACCGTACTGCTGTCGGGTATCACTTCTATATCAGAGATATGTCTGAGCACTGCAACAGCGTCTGCCTTTTCAACCATGCCGTTCATATCCGCATCGCCCGGAAGGGTCTGCAGGCTGGTGTCAACAACGCTTACATTGCCCTTGTATACCGAAGGCGTGCTCACTGCGGAGCCGTCCTTGCCGAATATCTGATCGACTTCGGCGGTCACATCGCAGGATGCGGAGGCCTTGAATGTAACATTGAAAAGCACCGCGTTGTCGGACAGTGATCTGTCATCGCCGTTTATTCCCGATACCTTGACCGTTCCGCTGCCTCCCTTGGCGCTGAATGCCGAATGTGCGCCCGAAGCAAATGCAGTATCCGAAGCGCTTATATATTCAAGCTTGGATGCGTCATATTTAAGAGTAAGAGTATAACCGCCCAATGCCGGCATACCGCTCAATCTCACGGGAACGTTCACATTTGCGCCCTTTGCCGCGTCAACGGAGTCGACCCTTAATACCGCGCCCACGGGACCTGCCGTTGTAGGCTCCGTAGTCTCGGGCTTCTGCTCTCCGCCTGCTGACTTTGATGTGGTCTGGGTCTCTTCCTTAGCCTGCGTTGTGGGCTGAGTTGTGTCTTCGACCACTGCGGAATCGGGTATGAACTCCACAAGATACAGGTAAGTATTTGTGGTGTCCTTTGTTATGGTATACTCTGTAGGCTTATTCACATTCACGGCAAATGTAACAGCGCCGTTATTGCTTACGCCGACAGACGAGCCGTTAAGCTTTACCTTGGGCGAGGAATTGCCCGAATATGTCACAATAACAAGCTTGCCCTTGCCGGGAACGGTAAACTTAACACTTGTTCCGCTCTCCATCTTTATGGCATTGTTGAGAACAGTACCGCCATAGCTTACATTTGCAGCATCCTTCCAGTCGTTTGCGCTGGACAATACAGCATTGAGAGTATTGGTGCCGTCAGTATAGTTCCACACAAGACCGCTGCCGGTGTAAGGCGGAGCCTCTGTGGTATCCTCGGTGTCACCATCTCCGCCCGACTGGCTCTGAGTGGTAGCCTTTGAGTCGGATGTGGTAGGCTCAGCCTCTTCTCTTGTTGTAGCCGTCACCTTTTCGCCGGAGCTGTCACCGAATATTATCTTATTTACCTTACATTCCTTATATTTTCCCGTACCCACATCATAGGTGGAGGATTGTATAACATACACGCCCGGTTCAAGCGTTGCCGTGCCCGATGTCTTTATAACGGGCGCGCCGTCATTCTTGTAAAGAACGGGCACATTGCTGCCGTCTACGCCGTCCATTGTGAAGCTTACGGTCTGATCTATAAAGAATACGATGCCTGCGCCTGTAATTGTAATAGCGCTTCCGGGTGAATACTTCTTGCTTGAATTATGTATGATACCGTTTACAACAGCGCCGGAATTTGCGTTTTGATTACCAAGAGCATTGCCGCTGCTTGTATAATCCAATGTATAAGGCGTCTGTACGGGGTTCTGTATAGCCTTGTTGTAAAGATCTGCAGGTATTATTGAAGCATCCACATCATCGGGAGCAACAATATCATCCTTCATAGCGCCTGCATATGCCAAAGCAGTCTGCTTAACGGCAGAGGGGTCTGTTATAAGTCCGTAATTACTGCCGTGAGAACTGCCGTGAGAACTGCCGTTTGGAATATAGCTCAATGAAGAATCGGTAACAAAATTATTATATCTGTTTTTAGAACCGCTTGCAACATTGCTTAAAGATGTTACTTTGCACTCCTCCTCACTGCTGTCAAGACAGCTTACAAATGTATCGTTGTAAGAAGCTATCTTACCGCCTGCAGGGTCAAGAGCGCCCTTGCAGTTTTCAAAATAGCAGTACTCCGAGAAAAGAAGCGCATCAGCTCTTGCATTTTCGGCATAGTCCGTCTGACCGTATACATAGTTGTTGTAAAGATGTATGTTTGCCTGTCTGCCCAGAGGACCTCTTGCCTTACAGCCCCTCCAGTAGTTATGGTGGAAGGTGATGTTGAACTGAAGGTTGTCGTCCGAAGCGCCTACAAGATTTGTCTTATGGCAGTTTTCAAAATAGTTGTATGAAAGAGTGTAATACATACCCCTCTTGAAGTCGCAGGAGCCGTCTCCCTCTGCCTTGTCGCTCTCGGCAGGATTTTTACAGTAGCCCGAATAGAAGCTGTTGTTGTGTATCCAGCAGCGCTCAACGGACGAAGTTATATTGCTTCCCGTCTGTACACCCTCCATACCGATAGCATCCTCGGGGTAGTTTTTGAATGTTATGTTTCTGACCTCAAAGCCCTTGCCATACTCAGGGTGAGAGCTTTCTGCTATGAAGTGGAAGCCCCAGCCGTCAACAACCGCATCGGAGCCTATACCTTCGATAGTTATGTTCTTACCGCTCTGTATCCTCGCCATCATACCGTCATCGTTTACAGAACCGCCGTTGTCAAGAGAGTCATAAGCTGTAAGTCCGTTTATATTCTGAGCGGGAGGATCACTTCTTGTGTTGGAATCTCCTGCTTTAACGGTACCCACTATTCTTATAAGCAGAGGCTTATTAGCCTCTGAAAGCTTGGATATAATGCCCTGATTGCTGTTTGCCTTTCCGCCCTTGCTTGTTTTGCCTCCGCCCGATTCCTTACCGGCGGAATTGAGGATATTTCCTATACCCGTGACGGTCGTACCGTTAACGGAAAGCGAAACTGTATTCTTGTTTTTCTCGGTAACATAGAGCACCTGTGTATCAGGCTTAAGTGTACCGTCATCCTTATACGCGCCTATACCGTCCTTGGTGGGGTCTGAGCTGCCCCTGTTCCAGTGCGCATAGCCGTTCCTGTCATAAGGCATGACCTCTATGTTATCCTTTGTAAGTTCACCGCCGGAGGTGACAACTTTAAGGCTATATGTACCTGCCTTAAGTCCCGGTATATCTATACGCACCTTGCCGTTTACGGTCCTGACAAGATAATTCTTCTCCTCCTGTGTGAGAGAACCGCTTGCCGTGCCCGACCATGACACCGATGTGACATCGCTCGGGCTTCCCGAAAATTCGGCATAAATGGATTCAAAATATCCGCCTGCCTTTGAAAATGAAGCTGCGGCAGATACCGAGGTACCCATGAAGGTGAGAGATGAGACCGTTAATGCCAGAGCAAGCATTGTGCTGATAGTTCTTTTAAATAGCTTTTTCATTTCTCACCCTCCTTACCCTACATATTCTTTGGCAATTTCATATGCATCCTTGCCGTCCGTTGAACCGTCGCCGTTTACATCGCCGTTATTTACAGCGCCTGTAAATATGCCCGTTATCTTGTCCAATATTCTCTTTACATCGTCCATATTTACAACGCCGTCCTCAGTGGTATCGCCCATAATGGACACCTGACCCTCATCATCCGCAACATATGACATGTAGTAGAGATAAGTCGAGGAGCTGTCCTTTGTTATGGTGTGAGGACCTGCGCCGAGCTTTATGTTTACGGAGCCGTTCTCCGGAACATCATAAGAAATATCGTCGATCTTTATGCCTGGTGAAGATGCCTCCGAGGTCACTATGAGAGTGAGCGTGCCTGCCTTCTGAGCATTGAAGGTTATCCTTGTTGAAGATTCCAGCTTAAGGCACTGCGTCATTTCCTTATAGCCCGTAGGTGTGGGCTTGCCTGTTGCAAGACTGCCTGTTATAGTGTAGAAATCGGAGGTCTTGTCATTCTCGGTGAAGTTGTGTACCGCACCGCCCGAGGGAACAGGCTTTGCTTCTCCGCTCTGCTCGCTTGTGGTGGTCTCTGTGGGCTTATCGTCTCCGCCCTGCTGAGCCGTTGTGGTCTCGGTTGGGTTTTCGGGCTTGGGAGGCGTTACCTCTCCCGTTACCGAACCGCCTATGGAGTTTATAACATAAGCGTTTGAAATATTGTTGTCGGCATATTTAGTAAGAGCCGATCTCAATGTTGTATTTATATCGTACGATTTATCGTCTGCGCTTGTGAACGCAAAGCCCGTGGACGAGCTGAAATCTCCGCCGCCTGTTTTGCCTGCATATTTTTCAACATTCGCTCTTGCCGAAGCTGCACTCTCGGGAGCGTTTGACTTGATATAATTGCCCTCGTTGGTGTTGGCTGTATCGAAGTTATTATACGTTGCGCCCTTTGCAGTGGTGTAATTAAGCACCGTGCTTCTGTCGGTTACCTTGCAGGCGTCCCCGTTGCCGTTTGTAACATTGTTGTTGTCCGTAGTGAACTGCATGTAGTTGTTTGTATCTTCTTCAATGTTGTTCACATACTTTATGGCGCCTATGGGGTTGTCGTCATCAAGAGTAGTTGAGCCTCCTTTGCCGTCGGCATCGGAGCCTACCGAGCCCTGAAGAGTGGGGTGATGCGTATTTCTGAAGTAGTTGGCCTCCACAAATGCGCTGGAGCGCTCGGATGCGCCTACGCCGTACTTTGCAACTCCGTCATAGTAGTTGTTGTATACCCATACGGACATAGTTCTTATTCTGGGATGTCTGGAATCGGAATGGTCGAACCAGTTATGATGATATGTTATAAAATTTTCTCCGCCTTCGCTCTTCATACCGCAGAGTGAGCACTTGCCCGCATCCCAGTAGTGATTGTAAGAAAGAGTTACATATTTTGAATCGTTCTTAACATCCGTGGAGCCGTCGCCCTTGGCCTTGTCGCCCGAGCCCTGAACGCCGTAGAAAAATTCATTGTTATGTATCCATATATTAGAGTTGTCGGTATCGAGAGATATACCGTCATCCTTAAAGTCGTGAACGGCAAAGTTTCTCAGCTCCACATTTCCCGCATTTCTGACAAGAAAGCCGAAATTAAGAGCCGTATCCTCGCCTATACCCTCTATTGTGGTGTTTATGTCCTGATAGGCGTTGCCGGGCTTTATCTGGATATATCCGCTGCCGTTGAGCTGGCTGCCGCTGTAGTTTATCTTGCCCATAAGTCTTATGGCAAGAGGCGCACTGCTCTGCTTATGTCTGTTCTGCAGTATAGTGGAAAGACCCTTGTAGCCCTCATATGTAACGTTGTCTATATCGGACGCACTCTTGATATAGAGCACCTTAGCACCGCTTTTAAGCGTACCGTCTCCGTTATACGCTCCGCTCTGCTTCAGATCGTTTGGATGGGCATTTTGGGAACCGGCACTGAACGTAAGCCCCGTTCTGTCATGAGCAGTGACCGTTACGGAGGCAGTTTCGCTCGCTGCGGATGCCTTGCCCGAATTGAAGGCTTCTACCTTCACCGTATAATTGCCGGGTGCAAGACCCACAATGTCCGCTCTCCAGTGACCGTCACCGTAGCGCCTTATAAGCTCATCGTCAATGGTTATAAATGAAGACGAGTCCTTTGAATATGATACCGTGTAATAAGCCACTCCGCTTGTTGACGAGGGCTTCCACTCTACCCACGCGCTTTCAAGCCAGCCCTGCGCCTCGGTTATGTTCACTTCAGCCGCGGCATAAGCCTCATCGTAAAGAGGCGATGGCGCATCAAGCCCCGCATACGAGGACGCGCCCAGCATCACAGCCGCCGCCATGACCGCGCTCAAAGCCCTTTTTAAGCTTCTTTTCATACTATTCCTCCTTGTTTTTTGTTTTTATTGTTATGTTAATAAGAATATTTGCGCCGAAAAACAAATATAACATTTATAAGGATAAAGGTGTGCGTCCGTTCTCCTTTTTCCCGGAGCAAATATTCCAATATTAAAATAATATTTCAATTATTATCATAATACCGCAATATGAATAAATCGTAAATTAATTGTAAATAAACTGTGTCGCGAAAAACTTTGTTCAAACGCACAATTTTCATATATACTTTTTGTCTGTTTTAGCCAAAAGTTCGTTTATTTATTAACAAGCAAGGACAGTGAACAAGCACATGAAAACCAAGCTCATAATAGTTGTTTTAATAATATTATCCGCCCTTTTGTGGCACAGAGCAGGCAGAAGCGCCCTGCCCGAAAGGAGCGTGTCCGTTCTGGAGCTGGGGAGCGTGAGCATAGGCTCGGCAGAAAATTCTCTTGCCGTAAACACCGTGCCGAACGGCTCTGTAAAGGCGTTTTATGCCTTCGACAAAAAAACGGGCTGTGATACGGAGCTTTTCGATACCAAAAAAATGGCTGACAAAAATCTACATATAAATACGGAGGGAAACGGCCCCAAGATACTTATATTCCACACCCACGCAAGCGAGATGTACGCCGACAGCAGGGATGTGAGCGAGGGCGTGATAGAGGCAGGAGAACACCTTAAAAGCATACTTGAGGACAGGTACGGCGTGGAGTGCCTGCACATAACGGACCGCTTCGATACAGTGGACGGCAGGCCCCAAAGGGACGGGGCATATGAGAGAGCCGAGCCCGTCATAACGCAGATAATAGCGGAAAATCCGTCAATACAGCTTGTGATAGACCTTCACAGGGACGGCGTGAACGAAAATCTGCGCCTTGTCACAAGCATAGACGGCAGACCCTATGCCAAAATAATGCTTTTCAACGGCATCTGCCGAAAATGGGAGGACGGAAAGCTCATAAAGACAGAGGGGCTTGACAACCCCTATCTCGACACCAACCTTGCCTTAAGCTATCAGATGCAGTATGCGCTCTGCTCTAAAAATGCCGATATTTGCCGAAAAATATACATAAACGCCTACAGGTATTCACTGCATATGAAGGACAAAAGCATGCTCATTGAGCTGGGCGCGCAGACAAATACAAGGGAAGAGGCAGGAAACAGCGTGGAAATGCTCGCTGAAGCTATCGCTGAGGTGTGCCTGTGAGAGGAGATTTTTGTAAAAAAAAGCACACCCTTGCCTGCAGGTATTGGGGACAGTCCCTGTGCTTGTTTAGCTTTATATAAATACAAGACTTAAACATCATCGTTAAGAACGGCTTTTTGCTCATTTTAGGGACAGTCCCCGCTTGTCGGCTACGTATCGGCTCGCATCAAGGCGACACTAGTGCGGGGACTGTCCCGAGATTACTGTTGTTTGCTTTTTGTTTGGGCAGTTTTATTGCTGAGAACAGTCAATAAGACTTGTATCCGCCGGGACTGTCCCCAATACCTAAAAATTACCCCTTCTTCCTTCTCACTATATCCACGCCTGCCCGTGCGCCGTCGCACACGGCCTTTGCCACCTGCATAAGTCCGCCGGTGCAGTCGCCCACGGCATAAAGCCCGGGTACGCTTGTGAGCATATTTTCATCCGTTTCG
This sequence comes from uncultured Clostridia bacterium, assembly GCA_947632235.1. GTDB lineage: Bacteria > Bacillota > Clostridia > Lachnospirales > CAG-274 > Gallispira. The sequence continues at coordinate 6,078 of CANROO010000044.1, read as the reverse complement.
ACATATCTGCCGTCGGTCACGGCTCCGAGCTTCACCGCTATATCCGTTGCGCCCGCAGTGCCTATCGCCACGAAGATACCGCTTAGCTCAATGCCTTCTCCGTCCCCGAACACCACTTTTTCAACGCCCTCGCTTCCCTCTATGGCCTTTATCTTCCTGCTGTCGCAGTTTTCGTAATCGGGCGCTTCTTTGCCGTCTGTCAGAAGCACCACCTCCGATGAGGTTTTTTCGAGTATATGCGCCTCGTGAAGGGCATATTCGCCGTTGCCTATCACGCCGACTTTTTTTCCTCTGTAGAAAAAAGCATCGCACACGGCGCAGTAGCTCACGCCTCTGCCCTCAAATTCCTTAAGACCCGTTATATCGGGCGTTTTACGGGAAGCGCCGTTTGCCAGCACCAGAACATCGGCTTCGTATTCGCCCTTGTCTGTCAGGAGCCTGAACCTGCCGTCATAGTCTGCGCCCGTCACTTCCTCTTCTATGACTTGTCCGCCGAGCCTTTTAAAGCCCTCCAGACCGTTTTTATACAGCTCTTCTCCGCTTATGCCCTCTGCAAAGCCGTAGTAATTGTCTATTTTTTCCGCCTTTAAAAGCGCGCTTTTGTTGTTTGTTATTATTGCGGTATCTATGCCTGCGCGCAGGGTGTAAAGCCCCGTTGAAACGCCTGCAGGTCCTCCGCCGGTTATTAGTACCTTCATATTTTTACCTCCCGAATGCCGTAAACGCATAGCCCATATTTACCGCCTTGTCGATTATCCCCGGCAGTGCGCCCTGCGCAGAATACGCCCAGAGCCTTTCGCCGTTTTCCGTCTTGACGCTTATCCTGTCCCTGTCCAGAACGGGGTGGAAATAAAGGCTCAGTGTACAGCCGTTTTTGACACAGTCTTCCATTTTTTCATATATTTCATTGTCCTCCGTGTTGTGAACATAGTCCGCAGGCGTGGGTATATAGAACACCCTTCTGCCCGAGCGCGCCGTATATGTCAGGCTGTTTTCAAGCCTCTTGTCGGGGTAGGACTGATATATTGCGTCAAAATAATGCTCCGCCATGAGAAGCTGAGTATCGCTTGCGCCGTAGTGCGGAAACTCGAAAAATTCCGCCTTAAAGCCCAGTCCTTCACAGCACTGCCTTGCCTTTATCATGCGCCTCTGCTGTTCATTTTGATCATAGGGCGTGTCCCTGCCCCATTCATAGCCTATACAGCTTTCGGTGCTGCCGTATTGATGAGTATAGCCGTGCAGACCTATGTGTCCGCCGTGCTCCGTCATATAGTCCAGAACATATATGAAATAGGCGTTGTAGAGGCTCGTATCCGCCGAAACATCGTTCCAATAGTTCTCCTCGGGACAGGCGTATACCGGCACCCACGCAGCATAGTACTCCTGCTTCCTCATATACAGATATTCCGCCGTAAATCTGAGCTTATCAAGCATATCCGCGGTGTACTTTCCCCTGCCCGAGGGACGCATGCCGTCTGCCGTGATGTCCTCAAGCCTTATATAAGCGCTCTTGGGCGACTTGGCATAGTAAAGGCTTTCCCTCGTGTTGAGGCATTTTTCCTTCAATATCACGCCCGTGTTTTTGCTCACATCGGGTGTGAAGCAATAGCCGAAGCTCTCCGCCAGAGTGTATACCGAAATATAGGGCTTTCCGCCGTAAAGCGTGAGCTTGGGCGCTCTGCCCTCCTCGGGCGAAAGAAATGTAAATTTGCCGTCTATGGTTATCTTGTACAGCGTTCCCGTCTGCCTCAGCTCTCCGCCCATGAGCTTCACGCCCTCGTCCAAGGGCACATAAAGCCTGCCGTTTATAAAAACACTGTCACTGCTTTCGCCCTTGGGATAGGCTATGCTTACGCCCACACTTTTTACAATGACACTGCCTTCGGGCGGTGTGTAGGGCATGTAGTCCGCCGCCTGCACGCTCTGCGCCGTAATAAGCGCCAGAATTACCGCTAAAAATATTTTTTTCATTTTTCTCCCTCTTTTCTCCATAGGCAATTATACAACAAGGCAGTATTTTTTTCAATAGGAGATGTTGTCGGAAAATAGGAGAATGGGTTGTTTCCGGTATTGGACTGGTTTCCATTTTCTTTCCATCATTTTTTAAAACAGCCCCTGCGGAGCCGTCAGCCTTCATTTTCATTGACAGTCAAGCATATACCTCCGCACAAAAAGCGGACGCCGTGCGTCCGCTTCATCTTCCTTACTTCATCTATTCCTTTTATTTATCGCTCATTACTTCCTTCAATGTGGTGGCAAGGCCTGCTATGCCCTGTATATCGGTGGGCACGACTATCTTTGTTGCCTGACCTTCGGCAAGCTTTCCGAGCGCCTCAAAGCTCTTTAGGGATTGGGGACAGTCCCCGCACCGAAGTTACCGTGAGGCAACCGATACGAAGCCGACAAGCGGGGACTGTCCCGAATGTGGCTGTTTTGTTTTTTTTAATGCACTGTACAAGCTTTATAGAACAAAGAGCTTTGTATCCGCCGGGACTGTCCCCAATACGAAAAAACCAACTCCCTTGCCGCAGGGGCGACTGAGGGGGATATATTTACAAAATTCTTTACAGCCCCCTGCATTATTTTTCACAATTCCCACTAAAATACTTGACATTACCTCACATAAGTGTTACTATATTAATGCCGAGTAAAATACTCGGAATAATGAGTATAAAAAGAGGGTGAAAAGGGTGAAAATATCCACAAGAGGCAGATACGGGCTCAAGGCTATGGTGGATATAGCGGAAAACTGCTCCGAGGGCTGTGTTTCGCTCAAATCCATTGCGGAGCGCACCAATCTGAGCGAGAGCTATCTGGAACAGCTCATAGCCTCTCTTAAAAAAGCAGGGCTTGTGAAGAGCACAAGGGGCGCCAACGGCGGATATACGCTTACAAGACCGCCCGAGGATATAAGCGTGGGGGACATACTGAGAGTTGTGGAGGGTCCTCTTAAGCTTGTGGAGTGCCTTTCGGATAAGGAAAGCTGCGGTATGGGCGACTGCTCTCTGTGCGCCACAAGAGATGTGTGGGCAAGGCTTAGCGAGAGCGTAAGCGAGGCAGCCGACAACATAAGCCTTTCCGAGCTTATTTAATATATGATAAAAGGAGTGAAAATAATGGAGTGCTATTTAGACAATGCGGCAACGACCGCCGCGAGAGATGAAGTAATAGAGGCGATGCTCCCGTACTTCAAGGAGAGCTACGGCAATCCCTCGAGCATATACAAGATCGCGCAGAAGAACAAAAACGCCGTGGAGCATGCAAGGGAGCAGGTGGCTTCAGCCATAGGCGCAAAGCCGAACGAGATATATTTCACGGCAGGCGGTTCCGAGGCTGACAACTGGGCCATAAAGGGCATAGCCGAGAGCTACGCCTCAAAGGGAAAGCATATAATCACAACGAGCATAGAGCACCACGCAGTGCTCCACACCTGCGAATATCTCGAGACAAAGGGCTACGAGGTGACATATCTCCCCGTTGACGAATACGGCATGGTGTCGCTTGACGAGCTCAAAAAAGCCATAAGGGACGATACCATACTCATAACAATCATGTTTGCAAATAACGAGATAGGCACAATAGAGCCCATTGCGGAGATAGGCGCCATTGCGCATGAAAAGGGCATCATATTCCACACGGACGCCGTTCAGGCTGCAGGCCATGTGGCTATAGATGTGGATGAAATGAATATAGATATGCTCTCCATGAGCGGTCACAAGTTCTACGGACCCAAGGGCATAGGCGCTCTTTACATCAGAAAGGGCATAAAGCTCAATCCGCTCATTCACGGAGGCGCGCAGGAGAGAAGAAGGCGCGCGGGAACGGAGAATGTGCCGGGCATAGTGGGCATGGGTCTTGCGCTCGAGCTTGCCGTTAAAGAGCTTGACACGGAGGTGCCGAGGCTTACGGCTCTCAGGGATAAGCTCATAAGCTCCATACTCGAGGCTGTGCCCTATTCAAGGCTAAACGGTCATCCCGAAAAAAGGCTTCCCGGCAATGCCAATATTTCATTTGAATTTATAGAGGGCGAAAGCATACTTCTCCTTCTGGACTACAAGGGAGTGTGCGCTTCAAGCGGAAGTGCCTGCACAAGCGGTTCTCTCGATCCGTCGCATGTGCTTCTTGCCATAGGTCTGCCCCACGAGAAGGCTCACGGCTCCGTAAGGCTCACCATGGGACACTACACCACGGAGGAACAGATAGACTATGTTATTGCGGAGCTTCCGCCCATTGTCGAGAGATTAAGACAGATGTCACCGCTTTATGAGGAATTTATAAAAAATAAAGGAGAATAAGATATGCAGTACAGTGAAAAGGTAATGGACCATTTTATGAACCCCAGGAATGTAGGAGAGATAGAGGATGCCAGCGGCGTAGGCACCGTGGGCAACGCCAAGTGCGGAGATATAATGAAGGTCTATCTCAAAATAGAGGACGGCGTTGTGCTTGATGCAAAGTTCAAGACCTTCGGCTGCGGAGCGGCAGTCGCTACCAGCTCCATGGCTACGGAGATGATAAAGGGCAAGACAATACAGGAGGCAATGGAGATAACCAACAAGGCTGTAATGGAGGCTCTTGACGGACTTCCTCCCATAAAGGTGCATTGCTCCTGCCTTGCCGAGGAGGCTCTCCATGCCGCTCTGTGGGACTATGCCGAGAAGAACGGCATAGTTATAGAGGGTCTTAAAAAGCCCGTAAACGACATAAGCGAGCACGAGGAAGTCCCCGAGGAGGACTATTGATAAAGGGGTGTCATCGGTGACAAAGGTTGTTGTGGGTATGTCGGGAGGCGTGGATTCCTCCGTTGCCGCCTATCTGCTTAAAGAACAGGGCTATGATGTCATAGGCGTTACTATGCAGCTCTGGGACGGCGAGGACACGGAGGGCAACTGCTGCGGGCTCTCGGCAGCCGAGGACGCGAGGGCGGTCGCCGCAAAAATAAGCATACCGCACTATGTATTCAATTTCAAGCGTGACTTCAAGGAAAAGGTCATAGATTACTTTATAGAGGAATATCTAAACGCCTCCACGCCAAATCCGTGCATTGCCTGCAACCGCTATATAAAGTGGGAGTCGCTTCTTTTCAGAGCGCGCGAAATAGGCGCGGAATATATAGCCACGGGGCATTATGCCTCCGTTGTTAAAAACGGAGCGGGCAGGTATACAATAAAGCAGGCGGGCGACAAGGATCAGAGCTATGCTCTCTATTCCCTCACGCAGGAACAGCTTAAGCATACGCTTATGCCAAACGGCGGATATACAAAGGCGGAGATTCGCGCCATTGCCTCGGATATAGGTCTGAGAGTGGCGGATAAGCCCGACAGCCAGGACATATGCTTTGTGCCGGAAGGAAACTACGGCGAATTTATAGCTAAAAACACGGACGCGGTCATACCCGAGGGCGACTTCACCGACAGAGAGGGAAATGTTCTCGGCAGGCACAGGGGCATAACAAACTACACCATAGGTCAGCGCAAGGGGCTCGGCATAGCTCTGGGCGTTCCTGCCTATGTCACAGCCATAGACAGGGAGAACAACAGAGTGGTGCTGGGCGGAAACGATGAGCTTTTCAAGAAAAATGTGCTTGTGAAGGACTTTAATCATATGTCCGTTGAAAAAATAGAGAATGATGTGCGCTGTCTGGGGAAGCTTAGGTATAATCAGAAAAAAGCGCCCTGCACCATAAGCTTTAAAGACGGCTTTGTGCAGGCGGTGTTTGATGAAGCCCAGCGCGCCGTCACTCCCGGTCAGGCAGCAGTGTTCTATGATGAGAATGACTGCGTGATAGGCGGAGGAGTAATAGTTGAGTGAAGAAAAAACAGCCCACGGGGCTGTTTTTTGAATGAAACTGTTTTGGGGAAGCGGTCCCTAATACGAAAAATAAACCAATACCCTTGCCGTAGGGGCGACTTGCAGTCGCCCATGGGAGACCGAAGGTCTCCCCTACATTGAAATCGGTGCAGTCATAACGTTTTGGGGACAGTCCCCGTTTGATGGTTTCGTATCGGCAACCTCACGGTAACTCCGGTGCGGGGACTGTCCCGAACGCAGCTGTTTTGCTGCCATAAATGGCACTGC
>CANROO010000043.1 GCA_947632235.1 uncultured Clostridia bacterium | reverse complement strand
TTTTGCGTTAAAATTGCTTTGGAAATATAAAAAATGGTATTTTCTTAAATTGAAAATACCATTTTTTCGACAGTCTGTGGTATTTTCTTAAATTGAAAATACCATTTTTTCGACAGTCTGAAGCACCCCCTTCGGGGTGCTCCGTCACTCATATTTTCTTCTGTACTGTATGGCGTTATCGTTTATCTGCCACAGCTTTTCTATTACCTCCCTTTCGTCTTTATCATTTCTTTTTGCGAAGCCTATAAAGTCTTCCAGGCGGCGCATATTTCCCGTGCTTTTTATTTCCATGCCGAAGCTTGTGAAAAATCTCACCTCATCGCCGTTCACGAAGCCCTTTGTTATAAAGCGCATATATATGAGCTTATCGAATGCAAGATAGTCGTAGGGCATGCCTTTTTCGGGCTTTGCAATGCCGAAAACATTTCGATTCGGAAGCTCCTCCACATACTTCATAAAAAGCCCGAAGCTCCGTTTCATTTCCTCTGCCGAGTATTTTCCGCCGTCCACCAGACTTAGCTCCTTTTTAAGCTCGCCGAGTTTATAATTTATGTTTTCTGCCATAGCTTCATCCGTCACCTCCTCAGCCATGTCCTCCAGCTCTCTTATCTGCATTTTGATTATTTTGGCTCTGTTGTACATTGGCTTTTCGCTGTCGGCACGGCATATATTTGCATAAAGAGTATTAAATCTCTCCGTTAATTCGGCAGGCTCGGCCTTTATTTTGTAGAGCATCTCCATAAAACTCTGTTCAAGGGCGCATTCGCATATTGTGACGCGTTCCTTTCCGCTTCTGCTCCGCCATACGGGGTAGGAATAGCTGTATATTTCCTTGTACCCTTTGTCCTTGCCGGCTTCCCTTCTATCGCTCCTTTCATCCCTGTATCCCACTGCCGTTCTTTTGTACATCATCCTTGAAAAAAGCACCTTTCGTCCGTTTTCTCCCATGCCGAAAATATTTCCGAATACCGGAGGCGCGCTCCCTCTTCTGCCGTCCGTGCGTATGCTTTGCTCCTTCAGCATTTCCTGAACTCTGTCCCATGTCGCTCTTTCCACAATGGGCGTGTGGTGCTCCCTCACATAGTACTTCGGCGCCTCACCTCTGTTCTCTACGGAGCGGTGCGTCAGAAAGCTTTCCGTTATAGTTTTCTGCATCTCCAGATCGCCCACATATTTTTCGTTTCTGAGTATGGTAAATACCGAGTCGGCGCGCCATCTGTTTCCCTGCACTGTCGTCCTGCCCTGCAAATTGAGGCTGCGGGCAATGCAGTTTGCCGTCTTTCCGCGTGCAAAGCTGTTAAAAATATACCGCACTATCTCCGCCTGCTCGCAGTTTATTATCCATTCGCCGTTTTTGCTCTTGTCATAGCCCAGCATCCTGTTCAGATTTATCTGCGGTTTTCCGTTCTGAAAATTTTTCTGAAATGTCCAGCGTATGTTTTCGGATATGGAACGGCTCTCATCCTGCGCAAGCGCCGACAGTATGGTCAATATAAGCTCGCCTGCCGCGTCAAGCGTATCTATGTTTTCCTTTTCAAAGAAAATGCCTATGGGCGGATCCTGCTGTCTGAGCTGACGCACACAGCCCAGAGTATCGACCGTGTTTCTGGCAAACCGTGAAATGGACTTTGTTATTATGTAGTCAAACTTTCCCGACATAGCGTCCTCTATCATGCGGTTGAATTCCCTGCGCTTTGCCCGGCTGGTGCCCGATATGGCTTCGTCCGCATATATGCCTGCCAGCTTCCAGCCCTTCCGCGCCTTTATCATGTCGGTGTAAAAGCTTTTCTGCATGGTGTATGAGCTCTGCTGGCTCTCATCCCCCGTAGAAACACGACAATATGCCGCCACTCTCAGCTTTCCCCTGTGCCTCATCTTTGTTTCGGCAGGGCAGGGCCTTGTGGCAGGAATAATTACAACATTTGCATTCGTGTGCTCTGCATCTTGTGTGTTCATGTACATATTTTTTCATCCCTCTCTTATTTTTTTGTGTTAAAAAAACAGCCCATTTAAGCAAGCTGTGTCTGTTGTGGTAACGGTATCGTCAAACCAGTGAAAGCAATATTCGGTTTTGTTTTTAATGGAGAGCGAGAGTATGAACGCCTTAAGGTGTTCACCGCTGAATCCTGTTATAAGCTCCTTTATACCGCCGTTTTTTGCCGAAAGCTCCTTGAGCCACATGACTGCACGGCTTATGTGGGGCGCTCTTTCCTCCAGTTCCTCTCTGTAGCCTTCTATATGCCTTATGAGCTTGTCGGTCTCCTTATCCCTCTTACCGTATAAAAAATAACAATCTCTTTCAATGTTGTCCGCCTTCATAACGCCTTCAAGCTCTGCCGTTATCCTGCCTATTATGCCTTCCGCCTCATATACGGAGCCGTCGGCGCGGGCGTATACAAATCTTTTTATAAAGGCGGCGGCACACATTTTTATTACGTCCTCCTCATATACCTCCTCGGCTCGGCAGGCGCTTATGCCGTTATTCAGCGCGGAAGTGGGACAGAACCATATAGTCCGCTCCTTATATCTGCGCACGGTGTAAAACCTCCCGCATTCGGGACAGACAATGAGCCTTGACAGCGGATAGTCGGCAGGCCTTCCCTTTGTGGAATACCTCTGCGATTTCGTGTTCCTTATCCTCTGCACCCTTTCAAAAAGCTCGCGCTCTATTATTGCCGGGTGATTGTTTCTTATTATATATCCCGGAAGCTCTCCTCTGTTTTTTACATTCTTGTGAGTTATATAGTCGGCAACATAGCTTTTTTGCAGGAACACATCGCCCGTGTATCTTTCAAGCTTTATTATGTTTGAAATACTGCGTGCCGTCCAGCCTATGTTTATGCTGTATTTCAGCTCGCCCTTTGATGCAGGAAGATCATGCTTTGTTTTCCTGTGCTTTTTTGTATATATAGGCTCGGGCGGAGGTATTTTTTCGGTGTTCAGCCTGCGCGCAATGTCAATATATGCCTTGCCTGCGGCGACCTCGCTGAATATAAGCCTCACGACCTCCGCTTCCTCCTTTACTATCTCGGGCTTTTTGCGCGGTTCACAGCTGTAGCCGTATATATGCCGGTACGATGCGATACCGCTCACGCATCTGTGCCTTATGCCAAGGCGCACATTTTCCGATATGGATCGGCTTTCCTCCTGCGCAAAGGCTCCAAGCGCCGTGAGTATAAAGCTGTTTGAGGCGTTTGCCGTGTCAATATTTTCCTTTTCAAAAAGTATGGAAATGTTGTTGTCCCTCAGCGTGTCAAGCGCCGTTATGAAGTCCTGCGTGTTCCGTGCAAAGCGCGATATTGACTTGCATATTATGCGGTCTATCCTTCCCTCGCTGCAGTGACGCATTATTCGCCTGAAGCCCGTTCGCCCCTTTTCCGATGTGCCGGATATCCCGTAGTCGGAATATATCCCTGCGGATATCCATTTGTTGTTTCGCGAGAGCATGGCGTTGAAATATTTTTCCTGCGCCTCGTAGGAATTTTCCTGGTCTGAGGCATCGGTAGATACCCTGATGTAAGCCGCCACCTTTATAGGCGCGTCTCTCCCGTGAGTCTGCGGTGTAAAAATTACCTCGGGTTTGAAGCTTTTTTCGTTCATTTTATCAGTCCTTTCATTTGGTAGTAATAAAATGATACCATACAAAAAATTACTGTTCAATGAACCTAATATTGCCGTTTTTTTAAAATTTTATTGCAAAAAGAGTATATATATTATATTGTAAACTGGTCAATAAAATAAAGGTTGACAATACGGGCTTTTATTGATAAAATAAAATATATTTTTAATATACGGAGGAAATAAAATTGACAGACGATATAACAAAAAAGGTGCTTGACGGGGGAGATATAACGCGTTCGGAGGCGGACGAGCTTGTTTGTGCGGAGCTTGACAGCCTCATGAAGGGCGCAGATGATATAAGAAAAAAATACAAGGGGAGAAGGGCAGAGCTTTGCTCCGTTATAAACGGCAGGGCAGGGGGATGCGGAGAGGACTGCCGTTTCTGCGCGCAGTCTGCTCACAACAAAGCGGATGTCAGATCATATCCCTTTTTGGACGAAAACTATATACTTGCCGACTGCAGGGCGCACAGAGACATGGGCATTCACCGTTATTCTGTCGTAACATCGGGCAGAAGTCTCAAGGGCGAGGAATTTGAGAGGGCGCTCAGGGCTTACCGCCTCATGAAGAGCGAGTGCGGAGGGATAGGGCTTTGCGCCTCATTCGGGCTCATTACATATGAACAGCTTAAAAGGCTTAAGGAAAGCGGTGTCACGAGGTATCACTGCAATCTGGAGACCTCGGAGAGGTGTTTCGGCTTCATATGCACAACGCATAGCTATTCCGATAAGGTCAATACCGTAAAGCTTGCCAAAAAAGCAGGGCTTGAGGTCTGCTCGGGCGGTATCATAGGCATGGGCGAGACCATGGCTGACAGGATAGATATGGCATTTGCCCTGCGTGAGCTTGGCGCGGACTCCATACCCATAAATATTTTAAAGCCCGTAAAAAATACAGTCTTTGAAAATGCAGTGCCCCTGAGCACGGAGGAGATAATAAGGACAGTTGCAATATTCAGATATATAAACAAGACTGCCGATATACGCATGGCTGCAGGCAGGGAAGACCTCAGACAGAGCGGACGGGTGCTTTTTTCGGCAGGTGCGGATTCCGCAATAACGGGCAATTACCTCACCACCGAGGGCTCTGCATTCGAAAGGGATAAGAAAATGCTTGAAGAAATGGGGTTTGAGCCTTGAATGAAAAAAACAAATCGCTGAACACAAAAACAATGACTTGTACGGCGCTCATGACAGCCGTCATGTGCGTGCTTGCGCCCATGTCCGTGCCCATAGGTCCCGTGCCCGTATCCTTTACGAACCTAGTCATTTATCTTTCGCTCTGTATTCTCGGCACAAAAAGGACATTTCTTAGCTATACCGTTTATTTTCTGCTAGGGCTCATAGGTCTGCCCGTGTTTTCGGGCTTCTCGGGAGGCATCGGAAAGGTCGCAGGCCCTACGGGCGGTTGCCTTGCAGGCTTTTTTGTCATGATATTGCTGAGCGGATATTTCATAGAACACTTCGCAAATAAATTGATCCGTTTTGCAGGCATGCTTGCAGGTATAGCCGTGGTGTATATTATGGCTATGCTGTGGTTTTCGTTCGTAATGCATACGGATTTAAAAACGGCTTTTCTCGCCTGCGCCGCACCGTTTATTGTTATTGATGTTCTTAAAATGCTCATCGCAATGTATTTAGGCGAAAAAATAAAAAGGCGCATAAACGCCGATTGAAGGGGACGCAGGGCGATACTCTCCCGCCCTGCCGGAATGTGCGAAGAAGTATGATCACGCCCGTCTTATCGATTTCCTCGCTCACTAAAAAATGTTCGCTTAGGAAATGATAATGACGGGCTTTTGATTGTGGGCAAAATGACAAGGTAAACCTATACCATTTGTAGGGGCGAGCATTGCTCGCCCGTTATAATTGCATTATCGGTACAAATTATAAAATTTTGCACACTCTTACATGTAGGGGCGACCTGTGGTCGCCCGCTTGCACAGCAACAGCGGAAATCCTAAATATTATGCTTCTACAAAAAAAGGGCGCCGGGCGCCCTTTTAATAATCCTTTATTTCACCGAAACCGCATTCTGATCCTTTAATACAACATCGTGCGCTCCGCCTTCTACTATACTTGTTGAGGAAACAAGCGTTATCCTTGCCTTTTCCTGAAGCTCGGGTATGGAAAGTGCTCCGCAGTTGCACATTGTAGAGCGTATCTTTGAAAGCGTTATAACGAGGTTGTCGTGCAGATAGCCTGCATACGGAACATACGAATCAACGCCCTCCTCAAATGAAAGCTTGCTTGCACCGCCCATGTCGTAGCGCTGCCAATTCCTGGCTCTTGCCGAGCCCTCGCCCCAGTATTCCTTCATGTAGTTTCCGTTTACTATCACCTTGTTTGTGGGGCTTTCTTCAAATCTTGAGAAATATCTTCCCAGCATACAGAAGTCACAGCCCATTGCAAGCGCGAGCGTTATGTGATAGTCGTGTACTATACCGCCGTCCGAGCATATGGGTATGTATATTCCCGTTTCCTTGAAGTATTCATCTCTTGCGGCTGCCACCTCTATAACAGCTGTCGCCTGACCTCTGCCGATGCCCTTTGTTTCTCTTGTTATACATATCGAGCCGCCGCCTATACCTATCTTTATGAAGTCGGCGCCTGCCTCTGCCAGAAATCTGAAGCCGTCCTTGTCAACTACATTTCCTGCGCCTATCTTAACGCTGTCGCCGTAGTGCTCTCTAACCCAGCTTATGGTGTTTTTCTGCCATGCTGTAAAGCCCTCGGAGGAGTCTATACATATTACATCTGCGCCTGCCTCTACCAGTGCGGGAACTCTCTCTGCGTAGTCCCTTGTGTTTATGCCTGCGCCCACTATGTATCTCTTTCTGTCGTCAAGGAGCTCCATTGTGTTTTCCTTGTGGCTTTCATAGTCCTTTCTGAAAACATATGCCACAAGCCTTTGATTGTCGTCAACTATAGGCAGGGCGTTCAGCTTCTTGTCCCATATTATGTCGTTTGCCTCCTTGAGGGTAGTGCCCTCCTTGGCATATATCATATTTTCTATGGGCGTCATGAACTCTTCTACCTTTACCGAGGGATCCATTCTGCTCACTCTGTAGTCCCTGCTTGTAACTATGCCTAAAAGCTTGCCCGTAGCAGTGCCGTCTTCCGTAACGGCAACGGTGGAATGTCCCGTTTTTTCCTTGAGCGCTATTATGTCCGCAAGCGTCTGATCGGGTCTTATGTTGGAGTCACTTTTTACAAAGCCTGCTTTGTAGCTTTTTACTCTCCTCACCATTTCAGCCTGCTGTTCAATAGTCTGTGAGCCGTATATGAACGACACTCCGCCCTCTTTTGCAAGCGCTATGGCCATGTTGTCGTCCGATACGGACTGCATTATTGCAGACACGAGGGGTATATTCATAGAGAGCGGACACTCCTCCTGTCCTTTTCTGTACTTTACAAGAGGCGTCTTAAGGCTCGCTCTTGCAGGTATGCACTCTTCCGAGGAATAGCCCGGTACCAGCAGATATTCGCTGAAAGTATGAGAAGGTTCTTTAAAATAATATGCCATTTTATTTGTCTCCTTTGTAATGATAAAACAAAAACGATTGCCAAAAGTAATTTTCACAATCGTTTTTGCGGTTTAGCTGACCAAAAGTTATTAATTATAATAACATATTATATGTGCGGTTGCAAGACATTTTTTGTAAACAAAATATATACAAAAATAATTTATTGCAAGCCTTGTATTACTTCATTGAATCAACAGAGCCGAGTACCTTCTCAATCTTGTACTCAACAAGCTCCTGAACCATATCCCTGGCAACTCCGAGGTAGCCTCTGGGGTCGAATGCATCGGGCTTTTCTGCAAATGACTTTCTGATACCTGCAGTCATGGCAAGTCTTATGTCTGTGTCCATATTTATCTTGCACACAGCCATGCCTGCTGCCTTTCTGAGCATCTCAACGGGTATACCGCTTGCGCCCTTTATCTGTCCGCCGTACTTGTTGCAAAGTTCTATAACAGCAGGGTCAACGCTGGATGCGCCGTGAAGTACTATGGGATAGTTCTTGAAGCCTGCGTCCTCGAGCTTTGAAGTGATGAGCGCAAGTCTGTCAAAGTCGAGCTTAGCCTCGCCCTTGAACTTGTAAGCGCCGTGGCTTGTGCCTATTGCTATTGCAAGTGAGTCAACGCCCGTCTTTGAAACGAAGTCAACTGCCTGGTCGGGATCTGTGTAGGTAGCGTGAGCCGCGTCTACATTTACATCGTCCTCAACGCCGGCGAGCTTTCCGAGCTCTGCCTCTACAACAACGCCGTGAGCGTGAGCATAGTCAACTACTTCCTTTGTCTTTGCAACGTTTTCCTCATAGTCGAAGTGAGAGCCGTCGAACATAACGGAAGTAAAGCCGTTCTCAACACATACCTTTACTGTCTCAAGGTCGGGACCGTGGTCAAGGTGAAGAGCAACGTCTACGCCTGTTTCGTCAATGAGAGCCTCTACCATGCCCAGAAGGCACTTGGGGCCTGCGTAGTTGAGCGCTGACTTTGAGCACTGCATTATGATAGCGGAGTTCTTAGCCTTTGCGCCCCTCATAACGCCCTGAACTATCTCCATGTTGTTGATGTTGAAAGCGCCTATCGCATACTTTCCCTTGTACGCCTTTTCAAACATTTCTTTTGATGTGACCAATGCCATAAATAATTCCTCCTTAATATTGTTAAATTTTAGATTAAATTCAGTATATCATATTTTTACTTTTTAAGCAACCGATTTTATTTATTTTTATTAAAATTTGTTTACTTTCATATAATAAAGTGTTATAATCAAATATGGCAAAAAAGAAAAACAGGAGCTGAGGTGATAAAAAAATGATAAATGCACTGGCAGAGGATAAGGAAATAGAGGCTTTGTACGAGGCAATACTTACTCTTGAAACTATTGAAGATTGTTATGATTTTTTTGAGGATCTGTGTACAATAAAGGAGATACAGTCCATTGCGCAGAGGCTTGAGGTCGCCAAGATGCTTAAGGCAGGCGAGACCTATCAGGCCATAGTGAAGGCTACGGGCGCTTCCACGGCTACCATAAGCCGTGTCAATCACTGCCTTAACTACGGCAACGGCGGTTATAATACTGTTTTGAAACGATTGGAGAATAAGTATGACTAATGACGATAAGCTTAAGGGGCTTAACGATATGCAGCAAAAGGCGGTCCTCCACACAGAAGGGCCACTTTTATTGCTTGCAGGCGCAGGCTCGGGCAAGACAAGAGTGCTCACTCACAGGATAGCCTATCTCATTGAAAAGGGCATAAGACCCTTCAATATACTTGCCATCACCTTTACAAACAAGGCGGCAAGAGAGATGAAGGAAAGAGTATCAGCCATCACACCCCGGGGCGATGAGGTGTGGGTAAGCACCTTCCACTCCACCTGTGTCAGGATATTGAGGCGCGAGATAGACAAAACGGGGATGAACAGCAAGTTCTCAATATATGACACCAAGGACAGCGAAAGACTCCTGAAGGACATTTTAAGAGAGCTGAATGTCAGCGAAAAGCTCTATCCGCCCAGGATGCTCATGGGCATAATAGGGGGCTGTAAGGACAAGCTCACATCCCCCGAGGAATATATGAAAACCGTTGAAAAGGATTTCAGAATGAGGAAGGCAGCGGAGATATACGCCGTATATCAGTCAAGACTAAAGGAAAACAACGCCCTTGATTTTGATGACCTCATATATAAGACCGTGGAACTTTTCAAGGAAAGAAACGATATACTTGACAAATATCAGGAGCGCTTCAGATATATAATGGTAGATGAATATCAGGATACCAACTATGCGCAGTATCAGCTTGTAAAGCTCCTAGCGGACAAGTATCACAATCTCTGTGTCGTAGGCGATGACGATCAGAGCATATACGGCTGGAGAGGCGCGGATATAAACAATATACTGGACTTTGAAAAGGACTTCAAGGACACCACTGTCATAAAGCTGGAGCAGAACTACCGCTCCACATCGCATATACTCGATTCCGCAAACGCCGTCATAAAGCAGAACAAGGCCAGAAAGTCCAAATCGCTTTGGACGGACGCAGGTGACGGCGATAAGCTCAGGTTCTACCATGCCGAGGGCGACAGAGAAGAAGCCATGTATATATGCAGAACAATAAAGGAAGGCGTTAAGAACGGCAAAAGCTATAAGGACTTTGCCGTACTCTACAGAAACAACGCTCTTTCAAGAGCCGTGGAGGAACAGCTTGTAAAAAACAACATACCCTACCGCATCTTCAGCGGTACAAGGTTCTACGACAGGCTGGAAATAATGGACATACTGGGCTATCTCAGGTTCATAAACAATCCCGATGACGAAATGCCCTTAAAGCGCATAATAAATGTGCCCAAGCGCGCCATAGGCGACACCACGGTATCAAAGGTGAACGATTTTGCCCATGAAAACGGCATAAGCCTTTATAAGGCGCTTTGCAGATACAACGAAATAGACAGCATATCTCAGAGGACAAAAAACGCCGTAGGCAAATTTCTGGAGCTTGCTTACAGCCTTATGAATATTGCTTCGGAGCTTCCCGTTTCAAGTCTTATAGAGGAGATACTCGAGACCACGGGCTACAGAGCCGAGCTTGAAGCACAGAACACGGCTGAGGCTCAGAGCAGGCTTGAAAATCTTGAGGAGCTTGAAAACAAGGCGCTCGATTTTGAGAAAAATACGGAGGACGCCTCGCTTTCACAGTTTCTGGAGGAGGTAGCTCTTGTTGCCGATGTGGATAACTTCACCGAGGGCGACGATACGGTTGTGCTCATGACGCTTCATTCCTCAAAGGGTCTTGAATTTGACACCGTATTTATAGCAGGCTTTGAGGAAAGCATATTCCCGGGCTACAGAGCCTTGCAGGATCCCACCTTCAGAGAGATGGAGGAGGAAAGACGCCTTTGCTATGTGGGCATAACAAGGGCAAAGAAAAACCTCTATCTCACGGCGGCAAAGAACAGGCTGCAGCACGGACAGAGAGTATTCAATATGCCCTCGAGGTTTTTAAAGGAGATACCCAACACGCTTATAGAGCGCGAGGAGGAGGGGCTTACCATAAGGAAGGCGGATTCGGCGTTCGGCTTTGAAAGCACCGTGCATTACAGAAACCCCGTCAAAAACACCTTCAAGCCCTACAAAATGCCCGAGCCCAAAAATGTGGATATAGACTACACCGTGGGCGATATGGTAAAGCATATCAAGTTCGGCATAGGCGCAGTGAAGGATATTGCCCCTGCAGGCGCGGATTATGAGGTGACGGTGGAATTCAAGAACGCAGGCACCAAAAAGCTTATGAGCAGATTTGCCAATCTTAAGAAAATTTAGGTGGACATATGGACAACATTATTCTTATAGGTATGCCCGGAGCAGGCAAGAGCACGATAGGTGTTGTACTTGCCAAAAATATGGGCTACGGCTTTATAGATTCCGACCTCGTTATACAGGAAAAAGAGGGCAGGATACTGCACGACATAATTTCCGACATAGGAAACGATGCCTTTATACAGCTTGAAAACAATATCAATTCCTCCATAGAAGCCCGAAGATGCGTCATAGCCACGGGCGGAAGCGCAGTCTACGGCAGGGACGCCATGGAGCATTTCAAGGCCTTGGGAAAGATAATATATCTTGCCCACAGCTGCGCCGAGATAAGGAAGAGGCTCGGCAATCTTGCTAAGAGGGGCGTTGCCATAAAGGAAGGTCAGACGCTCAGGGATCTCTATAATGAAAGAATACCGCTCTATGAAAAATATGCGGACATCACTATAGACTGTGACAAAAAAGAGATACGCGATATTGTGGAGGAGATAAGAGCAAGGCTTTTTTACTGAGCGGAGAAGGTGAGCTTATGCGGGGCATCATAATATATGAAAGGGAAAGCGCCGAAAAAAATAAAAGCTATATAAATTGGTATATGGATAAGTTCAAGGAGGCAGGTATAAGTCTTGAGCTTGTAATGACGGATGAAACAGACTACGGTGCTCTGCCCGATTTTGCCGTTGTGCGCGCCATGCGCCCGGACATAACCAAAAAGCTTGAAGGTCTCGGCGTGCGCTGCTTCAACAACGGCTTTGTTTCGGAAATAGGCAACGACAAGGCGCTCACATATGAATATGTCAAAAAAAACGGCATAGAAATCATGCCCGTGTATAACAGCATAGACGATATAAGCGAATATCCCGTTGTCATAAAGCCTGCATGCTCCCACGGGGGCGACAGGGTATATATGGCAGAGAGCAGGGAGAGGCTCATAAGCCTTCTGCCCCTCTATACGGACGGATATGTCATTCAGGCGCTTGCCTCGGATAAAGGCAAAGACCTCAGAGTGTATGTAATAGGCGGTGATATAGTTACGGCCATGCTCAGGCGTTCCGATAAGGACATAAGAAGCAATTTTTCGCTCGGAGGCTCTGCCGAAGTCTATAATTTAAATGCCGAAGAAATACATATGGTGCAGAGGATAACGGAGCTTTTCAAGCCCGATTTTGCGGGCATAGATTTTGTTTTCCACAACGGCAGACCCGTTTTCAATGAAATAGAGGATGTTGTGGGAAGCAGAATGGTGTATACATATACCGATATAGACATTGTGGATATTTATGTAAAATATATAATAAAATGCATGCAGAATATAAGGGAGGACAAGCTATGAAAATTGCAATGCTTACAAGCGGCGGCGACTGTCAGGGACTTAACGCCACAATGAGGGGAGTTGCCAAAACTCTCTACAGCGAGGTAGAGGATATGACAATCTACGGAATAGCCGACGGCTACAGAGGACTTATAGAGGGGGATTACGAAAAGCTCAAGAAGAGCGACTTTTCGGGCATACTGACACTTGGAGGCACTATACTCGGCACATCCCGTCAGCCCTTCAAGAAGATGCGCGATATAGAGGAAAACGGTGTGGACAAGGTGAAGGCAATGAAGGAGACCTACAAAAAGCTCAAGCTTGACTGCCTTGTGATACTTGGCGGAAACGGCACTCACAAGACCGCAAACCTCTTGAGAGAGGAGGGGCTCAATGTTATCACACTGCCCAAGACAATAGATAACGACCTCTGGGGCACGGATGTCACCTTCGGCTTCCATTCGGCGCTTGACATAGCCACCGATGTAATAGACAGAATACACACCACTGCCACATCCCACGGCAGGATTTTCGTTGTCGAGATAATGGGACACAAGGCAGGCTGGCTCACTCTCTACGCAGGCATTGCAGGCGGAGCGGATATTATTCTTATCCCCGAGATACCCTATGACATAAAGGCAGTCAAAAGGGAGATAGACAGGCGCGAGGCGGCCAATAAGGACTTTTCCATAGTTGCGGTTGCCGAGGGCGCAGTATCTCTTGCCGAGAGCAGAATGAGCAAGAAGGAATTCAAGGCTTACAGAGAGGCTATGAAACAGCCCTCAATAGCCTACAGAGTTGCCGATGAGATAGCTCAGGACACCGACTATGAGGTGAGAGTTGTGGTTCCCGGACATATACAGAGAGGCGGAGCGCCCAGCCCCTATGACAGAGTGCTCTGCACACGCTTCGGCTCATATGCCGCCCACCTTATAATAAACAGGGAATTCGGCAATATGGTAGCCATGAAGGACGGAGTTATAACCGCCGTACCCTTAAGCGAGGTAGCAGGCAGGCTCAAGACCGTGCCCACCGACAGCCAGATGATAGCTGCCGCCAGACAGATAGGCATATCCCTGGGCGACAAATAGGCACATTGATATATTATCATTCACACGGGAGGAATATATATGAAAAAATATCTGGTTCTTGCCATTGCGCTGAGCCTTGCATTTTCCGCAGGCTGCGGTAAGGGTGAAAATGACGGAGATATATCGGAGACCACTGCGGAGACTGCCACGGAATTTGACGAGGCTCTTGATCACGAGGATGACGCAGAGCAGGCAACGGATATAACGCAGGACAATAAGGCCGAGGAGCAGACGCAGGCAGAGGAGGAGCCCGGGCAGGCCGCCGATGAAAATACGGACGAAAAGCAGGATAACAGCAAGGCTCCCGAGAGTAAAAGCTCCGATTTCAAGGACAGCTCTGCTTACAAGGCTCTTGATTCCCTTGCAAAGAGCGCAGGCTTCGAGCTCTCATATGACGGGAGCATTGCGACTATAACGGCTTATATAGACGATGACAGCGCGCTCCGCATCAATTCGGACGACAGTACATTTGCCTCGGAGTGGAACGACAGGTGCGGTCTTTATGACGAATTTTGTTCCGAGGCTGTGCGCACGCTTAAAAACAACAATGCCGAAAATGTGACCGTCCACCTCGATGTAGTGAGCAAAACTGACGATTCCCTCTATTACAGGAACGAAAACGGCCGTGCCGTTTATAACGCCTATAATAATTAATCTCACATATTAAAATTATAAATTAAGTGATGAATCACAGAATAACATTAAAATATGTCCGTTTTATTAAAATATGTTGTAAAACTTATATAAATATGATATAATTACCAAATAAAATAATATAAAAAAGGAGATAATCAAAATGAAAAAATTTACAGCACTTATCACAGCGTCAATGCTTGCGCTCACAATGCTTTCGGGCTGCGGTTCCGACAGCACGGCTGACAGCGCTTCGGGCGAGGCATCCGCTCCCGCAGAGTCGGTCAATGTAGCTATCGCTCAGTTTGCGCCTCACGGCTCTCTTGACAACTGCGTTGAGGGCTTCAAGCTCGGCATGGAGGAAGCAGGCTATGTAGAGGGCGAAAATGTTACTTACGATTTACAGAACGCTCAGGCAGATATGGCTAATGCCAATCAGATAGCACAGTCTATGGCTGCCGCAAAGCCCGATCTTATATGCGGTGTTGCAACACCCATGGCTCAGGCATGCTATAATGCGGCAAACGGCGAGATACCCGTTATTTACACTGCAGTTACAGATCCCGTTGCGGCTGAGCTTGCCAATGAGGACGGCTCAAGTGTAGGCAATGTTACGGGTACAAGCGATAAGCTTGCGGTCGATGCTCAGCTTGAAATGATAAGGAAGTTTATGCCCGATGCAAAGAAGATAGGCATACTCTACACCACAAGCGAGGCAAATTCCGTAAGCGCAGTAGAGGAATACAAGGAGCTTGCTCCCAACTATGACTTTGAGATAGTTGACAGCGGTATAAGCCAGACAAGCGATATTCCCTTAGCTGCCGCCGACCTTGCTTCAAAGGTAGACTGTATTTCAAACCTTACGGACAACACTGTTGTATCATCTCTTGCAACTCTGCTTGATGCAGCTGAAAAGGCAGGCATACCCGTATTCGGCAGCGAGATAGAGCAGGTCGAAAAGGGCTGTGTGGCAACGGAGGGTCTTGACTATATCGCTCTCGGCAAGCAGACGGGCGCTATGGCAGCCAGAGTTCTTGCAGGCGAGAAGGCTCAGGATATACCTTATGAAACTATCACGGAATACAGTCTTTACATCAATTCGGAGGCTCTTTCGGCTCTTGGTATGAGCTGTCCCGATGAGCTTAAGTCCGAGGCAACTGAAGCATCTGCGGCAGAATAAGGAGAAGCAAAATGGCTTTGGTATTAAGTGTTTTTGAGCAGGGCTTTATTTATTCAATACTTGCTCTCGGTATATATATTACCTATAAAATTCTGGATTTTCCGGATCTGAGCGTAGACAGCAGCTTTCCATTGGGAGCTGCTGTCAGTGCTGTAATGATCAAGGCGGGAGTTAACCCTTATATCACGCTTCCGGCGGCATTTCTGGCAGGCGGTATGGCAGGACTTGCAACGGGCATCATTCATGTCAAGTTCAAGGTGCGCGATCTGCTTTCGGGCATAATCACCATGACCATGCTCTATTCCATAAATCTGCACATCACGGGAGGACAGGCCAATATCCCCATATTCAGCGATGATACCATTTTCAAGCTTTCACCCATAAGGGATAAGGCAGGAGCCTTCAACACGGTCATAGTCATATTTGTCATAACACTGCTGTGCAAGATAATAATGGATCTATATCTCAATACCAAGTCGGGCTATCTTTTAAGGGCTGTGGGCGACAACGAGACCGTTGTCACCTCTCTTGCCAAGGACAAGGGCACTGTCAAGATAGTAGGTCTTATAATAGCCAACGCTCTTGTGGCCCTTGCAGGAAGCGTTATGTGTCAGCAGCAGAGATTTTTCGACATATCTATGGGCACGGGTACTATCGTTATAGGCCTTGCCTCCGTAATAATAGGCACAAATGTATTCGGCAAGCTCAGCTTTTTAAAGGCGACCACAGCCGTTATAATAGGCTCCGTCATTTATAAGGCCTGCGTTGCCATAGCCATCACCTGCGGTATGGCGGCAATAGATATGAAGCTTATAACGGGCGCTCTTTTCCTTGTCATACTCATAATAAGCAGTGTCAAAAAGGGAGGTGCCGACTGATGATAAGGCTTAATAATATAAACAAGATATACAACAGCGGTACCATAAACGAGACCTGCCTTTTCACGGACTTCAATTTTGAGGTCAAGAAGGACGAATTTATAAGCATAATAGGAAGCAACGGTTCGGGCAAGACCTCTATGCTCAATATCATATGCGGTTCGATACCCGTTGACAGCGGAGATATAGTCATAAACGGCAGATCTATAGCCAAGCTGAAGGATTTTCAGCGCTCACGCACCATAGGCAGAGTTTATCAGAATCCTGCCATGGGCACCTGCTCTTCCATGACCATACTTGAAAATATGTCGCTTGCGGATAACAAGGGCAGGCTTTTCGGTCTTACGCGCGGAACCAACAAAAAGAGGATAGACTGCTACAAGGAGCTTCTTTCACAGCTCGGCCTCGGACTCGAGGATAAGCTGGGCGTTAAGGTGGGCCTGCTTTCGGGCGGTCAGCGTCAGGCTCTTGCTCTTCTCATGTCGGTCATGACGCCCGTGGATATTCTCATTTTGGATGAACATACGGCTGCGCTCGATCCCAAGACGGCAGAAATTATAATGGAGCTTACAGACAAGGTCGTTAAGGAAAAACAGCTCACAACCATTATGGTAACTCACAATCTCAGGTATGCTCTCGAATACGGCAACAGACTTGTGATGATGCACGAGGGCAATGTCATAATGGACCTTAACGAGGAAGAAAAGAAAAACGCCGATGTGGACGATATACTCAAGATATTCAACAGGATAAGCCTTGAAAAGGGCAATTCGCTTTGATATACAATTTTTAGGGAGCGCAATGTACGCAGCGGAAAGATTTATCATTGTATTTTGCTTGCAAAATACACTTGAACGACCGTAGGTCGGCTTTCAGCGTAGCTGAAAGTGCTGAATGCCCCTACAAACCAATAAATGAGCTAATCACTTGTAGGGGCGAGCATTGCTCGCCTTTACAAACCTCTTGCCTCCCCTGCTTGCAGGGGAGGGGGACCGCTTGCGGTGGTAGGGTGCAAGACTTGCTTGCAAGTCTTGCCCTGCGTGTCGATAAAATCGACACGCTTGAAAGAAATGCTTGCATTTCTTTCAGTTAGACTAAGGAAGGAACCAGCCG
>CANROO010000042.1 GCA_947632235.1 uncultured Clostridia bacterium | reverse complement strand
GCGCTTCGAGAGTAAGAGATCTTTTCGAGCAGGCTAAGAAAAATACGCCCTGCCTTGTGTTCATAGACGAGATAGATGCCGTAGGCCGTCACAGAGGCGCAGGCCTTGGCGGCGGACATGACGAGAGGGAGCAGACGCTCAATCAGCTCCTTGTTGAAATGGACGGCTTCGGCGTGAACGAGGGCATAATAATAATGGCGGCTACCAACCGTCCCGACATACTTGACCCCGCTCTTTTAAGACCCGGCAGATTTGACAGACAGCTCGTTGTGGGTGTTCCCGATGTAAAAGGCAGAGAGGAAATACTCAAGGTACATGCAAAGGGCAAGAAGCTGGCTGCAGATGTAGACCTTAAGGAAATTGCCCAGACCACTCAGGGCTTCACGGGCGCAGACCTTGAAAATCTGCTTAATGAGGCGGCTTTGCAGGCAGCACGCAACAATCAGAAGGTCATCACTCAGAAGAATATAAAGGATTCGTTCATACGTGTCGCTCTCGGCACGGAAAAGAAATCCAAGGTAATAACCGAGAAGGAAAGAAAGATAACGGCTTATCACGAGGCAGGTCACGCTATACTCTTTGAAAAGATGCCCCTTTTAAGCCCCGTGCATACCGTTTCCACCATACCCGTGGGAAGAGCAGGCGGTTATACTATGCCCATTCCAAAGGATCAGGGCTTTGAGTTCAAGAAGGAAATGGAACAGCGCCTTGTTGCCACCTTCGGAGGCAGGGCAGCCGAGGAGCTCATATTCGGAGACTACACCCAGGGCGCCAGCGGTGACATTGAGCAGGCTACAAAGTCTGCCAGAGTCATGGTAATGCACTACGGCATGAGCGATAAGCTCGGCCCCATACTCTACGGCAGCGAGAGCCACGATGTATTCCTCGGCAGGGATATAGGCCACGACAGAAGCTACGGCGAGAAGATAGCCACCGAAATAGACGAAGAGGTAAAGAGGATAATAACAGAGGCCTACAGCACCGCAAAGCAGATACTTTCGGACGATATAGACGCTCTCCACAGAACGGCAAAGCTTCTTATAGAGAAGGAAAAGGTAACGGGCGACGAGTTCAGAGCCTGCCTCAATATGACGGGCGAATATGCTCCCGAGAGTGAAAAGACCGAGGAAAGCGAAGCCGGCGAAAATATTGCTCCCGAAGCTTCCGAAACAACAGAAAATATAGATAATACGGAAGAGTAAAAATTGAAAAGAGATAAAAAATCGCCCCGATCGGGGCGATTTTTCATCTCTAACATTCAATTATCCACATATTTACAGGGCTGATCTTACAGGTGAAATGGTCTTTTTTATCTATTGTCTCATAGTCCTCTACAAAGCATAGTGCGGAAATTTCTTTAACATTATTAAATCCTGCGCATGATAAGTCTGTTTTACCTAAGCCCGGTGCGGAATAATATCCAATGCCTACAAGCCTTCTGCTTGAATCTCTGACTTCGATTTTTAACGATCCGTCCAATACAGCCTTTGAACCAAGCAGCTCAATAGGCTCATCTGTTTTAATTTTACATTTAACAGTAACTTCAATATTATTATAGTCGTTTACGGTTATAGATGTATTCGTAAAATTAAGCATAGCAAATTTTTCTGATATATTTGTGTTGTCAATTAATTTGTTGTTTATTGAATCTATTGCCGCATCGTATGAATCTTTAGTAGAATTTATTTTAGTTTTAATAGCAATTGCATCACTTAATTCTTCTTTTGCATTTTCTCTTATATGTGCGGCATTTGCTTCAGCCTCTGCATTTTTGAGCTGAATGTCGTAAGCTGTAGCCGCGCCTGCCGCTCCTCCTGCCAATCCGTTTGCTACTCCTCCCCAAAATGCCCAATCACTTTTTGGCGCTGTATATGTAAGATTGCTTTCGGCTCTGTGTATAGCTGAGTCTGCCAAAGCGTCATATATGTCAATAACAGGTCTCTCTTTGTCAATTTTACCTGTATATTTCTTTTTACCGTTAATAAAAGCTGTAGCTTTGGCTTTTTCAAATCTTTCTTTATCATATTCTCTTCCTTGAATAAATTCTTCTCTTTCTTTTTCTTCGTTTTGCTGAGTGATTAATTGCTTTCCTTTTGCAAAATATTCTTTTGCTTCTTCCAAATCGGAAACGCCGTATATTCCGGCAATTAATTTCAGTGCATTTGTTTCTCTGGCTGTATTAAAGCTTAAAATGTTCTTTTCTTTACATTTATTATATATTGAAATAGCTGTTTTTTCTATTTTTTTTCTTTTTCTATCTTCTAACATTTTTAATTCAGCTTCAGCCTCTTTTTGCTTCTTATGTTTTATGTCATCAATAAGATATTTAAATGGCAATAAAGACGCCACAATCAAAAAAGCTATAAGTATTGCTATTAGTGCATATGCTAATATATACGCTGTCATAATATACGTCCTTTCTTATTTTATTTCAATTTTTCAAAATACTTTTCTTACTCATCTTCTGTTACTGCATCCCAAAATTTTTTAAGCGAAACTGCGTCTTAAAGTATAGTTTGGGACGGTGACGAAAAGGGCTTTTATTTATGTAATTTTTTATCGAATTTAGCCAAATTATGTTGACAATAAAATCTTATTATGGTACAATTTTACTATAAAAATAAAAAGAAAAAAAAGACCGTCCCAAACTATACTTTAGGACGGTCTTAATTATTTACATCATATTCCGCAAAAAAAGAGCGTGCCCTGCACGCCCGTTATGATATTTTTATGTTTTGGTTTTTGCCGGTCCGAAGGAGCCTTGACGGCTCTTTTTTTACTGCATATGGTTAAATACCGCAAGACCTGAGGACATCAAAAGCGTTATGACAACATAGAGCACAAAATATACATCCACTATCTTTTTTTGTTTTACTATGCTGTCGAGCTCCAGCTCAAATTCCGATGCTCTGCCGTTGCCGAGTGAAAAAACATAGTCTATGCGCCTTGTTCTGTTGTAGCGCATAAAGCTTCTTGTGACAAAAAGCAGTATAGGGAATGTGAGCACAAAGAACATGAAGCTCACAAGCACAGCCATAAGGTTTTCCTTTGTGGTAGGCACGGCTGTGATAAGCTGTTCTCTTTCAATGCTTGTCATCGTGCTCATCATAAGCTTTACATTCAGCACCTGTACGCCGTTTATGAGAAGGTGAGAAAGCATGGATGAAAATATTGAATTTGTCTGCATCACCAAAAGAGCGAAGAAAAATCCTGCTACCACGGCATAGCCCATCTGATAGAAGTCCAGATGAAAAAGACCGAACATAAGCGCAGATGCGCCGGCAGCCTTCATTATGGAGCGCGATTTCATATTGCTCAGTATTACGCCCCTGAATGCAAGCTCCTCAAATACCGCCGGCATTACCGCCAGCGCAAACATTGCGAGCGGTGCGGGCATTTTGTTCATCTCGCCCAGTATATCGGCGTTTATGTCAGCCGAGTAAAAAAGCGCAGTCACGGATGACACAAGGGATATGGCAGGGGATATGAGCAGAGTGAGAAGTGCAACATAGCCCGCATTTTTGAGAGTGAGCCTTTCGTGAGGTATTATATCGGTAAGCCTCGTCCTGAATATCATGCAGTAAAGCAGAACGGGCAGAAGTATCATAAATACATCCTGAAGCGTGACAACGGCGATCTCCGCCTTGCCGGCGTCAGAAGCTTTTCCGAGAAAATATGCCATCACAAAGGGCGTAATTATTGTAAATAAAATAAGCATAAGGGCAAATATATTACCTCTCTTCGGTTTCAGCACGGCTAAGCTCCTCCTCGGGATATTTATTTGAGTACACTCTTTCTATGAAGTCAAACAAAAGCTTGAATATGCAGGCTGTGAGAGGTACTCCGAAGAACATACCCATAGGTCCCGCTATGGCTCCGCCCACTATAATGGCGAACATAACGCCTATAGGCTTAAGTCCTATAGAATCGCCCAATATCTTGGGACCCAGTATCATGCCGTCAAAC
Source organism: uncultured Clostridia bacterium (assembly GCA_947632235.1). Taxonomy (GTDB): domain Bacteria; phylum Bacillota; class Clostridia; order Lachnospirales; family CAG-274; genus Gallispira. Next base: position 13,550 of record CANROO010000042.1, on the reverse strand, counting down.
TGCTGAAGTATTATTATGAATATAAGCACCCATAAGCCCTTTATGGGGGATACGAGTATTGTGAGCAGTGTGACCGGCACGGCGCCTATAAAGGGGCCGAAATAGGGTATCATATTCGTTATGGCGATTATTATTGAAAAAAGCAGGGGATAGGGCATATTCAGTATTACCGCGCCCAAAAAGAAAATGACGCCTATAATGAGAGAATCGAGAGTTTTGCCCGTGAAAAAGCTGTTGAAGGTGTTGTTTATCATCTTCACATTCTTTATAGCTATTTCCGAGTGCCTTTCGGAGAATATGCACCTTGTTATCTTCTTGCCCCAAGCGACTATCTTTTCCTTGTCCGAGAGTATATAAAGCGCTATTATAAGCCCCATGATAACATCCACAAGAGATGAGGCTATGCCTATGGCGTGGCTTACTACAGACCATATCATGTTGGGAAGATATTTTATCCAGTTGGTGATAGTGGACATGATGTTGTCTATGCTTCCTATGAGTGAGTTATAGGCCTCTGTTCCGAGCACTATGTTGTTCTGTATAAGGAAGTTATCCACCCAGCGCCTTATGCCCGAATAGTCGAAGCCTATGGCTACGTTTATCACATTCTGCACGGATGACATTATCTCGGGTATGATGTAGGACACTATGCCTATTATTGCGCCTATGAGCACCATAAAGGCTATGGCTATGGAGAGAAGCCTTTCCCTTCGCCTTACCTTTTCATCGCCGTTTTTAAAGTATTTGAACTTCACAAATACCTTTCTTTCCAGAAATCTTGTGCCTATGTTGAGTATATACGCCACCACGGCGCCGTATATAAAGGGCGAAAGCACATTCAGTATTATAGGCAGAAAATTTGAGACCTCAAGATTTTCCGTATATCTGAAGAAAATTATGGCTATTATTATAACGCCCAAGGTGTACAGACTTTTTACAAGATTATAATTGTTTTTAAAAAATTTTATCAATAAGTTCACCCTCCCGCTTTTTTAATGCTAAATATAATGATACACTTATTTTTACTTTTTTTCCATAGATATTGAAAAATGAAATATATTTTTAACATTACTTTGTTAACTTTCTGTTAAGCTTATAAATATTTCATAAAAATAGTATAAATTTTATATAAATTTTAGCCAACACGCTGTTTTTTGTGCAAAATTAACAATGACACTGTAGTAATTTCGTTGTATAATTATCTGAAATATGACGATATTTTGAGCAATATATATAAAGCAAGTATAGATTCTGAGTTTTTATTTTCCGCATTTTAGGCGGAAGGGAGGAGAGTTGATTGACAGATAAAGGCAAAAAAGCCCTGGCGCTCGGCATTGCCTTTGTGGCGTTTACGTCACAGTTCGGCGGCGGCTTTGCTTCGGGCAATCAGATAATGCGCTATTTTGTGGACTTCGGAGTGTGGGCGCTTGTGCTTCCGCTTGTTTCGCAGGGGCTTCTGGCTCTGTTTTTCAGGCACGGCCTGAAGTATGCTTACCGCAATAAGCTCTATGACTACAGGAGCTTCTCCGACAGCTTTTACGGCAAATACAGCATAGTTTTTTCAAATCTCTTTGAGATAGTGTATGTACTGCTTGTGCTGTCTGCAACCTCTGCAGCCTTCGCAACGGGAGGCGCTGTTATGAAGGAGCTTCTGGGCATACCCTATCTGCTCTGCACCATTGCCGTAGGCGTGTTCATATGCGCCGCGGCGACATACGGCACAAAGATCGTAAGAAGGTTTGCCCTTGCAATATCCATTATAATAATATCGGGGCTTGCTGCCGTGCTCTTGCCTTGCATAATAAAGCAGTGGGACACCATAACGGAAAACATAGTGTCTATGGCAGGAGGCAGGATGCCCGTTTCATCCGAGCGCACGGGCTCGTTTGCACCTGCGCTTTTAAGCGCCGTTATGTATTTTTCGTTTGAGCTTTCGACAATAGGGCTCATGTATCAGCACATAAAGCCGTGTACAAGCGAAGGACAGATAGACAGGGCGGCAGTGTATATGTTTATCATAAATTCCTCGGCTACTCTCCTTGTGGTCGTGGGTCTTTGCGCCGTGGTATATATGCCCGAGCTTATAGACAGCGAGACCTCGGGGCTTGCGGACATACCCCTTATGCTTCTTGCAGGACAGGGCAGAAATGCAGCTTTGCTGAGGTCGGTCATATCCGTGCTCATTTTCCTGGGCGTGTTTTCAACGGGCGTCAATCTTATATCGGGCATGGTGGCAAGGTGTGTGAACCGTATATGCAGGGACGAGCCGGAAGACAGTCCCAAAAGAAGATTCCGGAGCCAAATATCCGCTGCGTTTTTCACGCTGGCGGCTCTTGCGGCGGCTCAGACGGGAATAGGCAATATAGTGGCAAAGGGCTACGCAGTGCTCGGCGCCGCCTCGCTCATAGCCGTGGGCATACCCTTCGCCGTGCATATGGTGTCTGAGCGGAACAGTAAGAAACAGTAAATGTAAAACACATTAAAAAAGCAGATATGCAACATGCGTATCTGCTTTTTTTTCGAAGCAATTATTCTGCTATGTCCTCTTCGGGGTACCAGTCGCCGCCCCAGCGGATATAAGCCGTTTCATCCCCCTCGGTGAGCTTCACCATATAAGAGGATGTGAGGTTGGTCCTCAGGATGAGCACCTGTCCGTCCTTGGGCAGTGTCCAGTCCTCGATGACCTTATAGCCGTCCTTATACAGACTTTTTGGCCTTGCGCAGAGCATTTCAAGCTCTGTGTTTTCATATATGGGCACTATCACCTGATAGAAGTCTGCGCCCTTCCTGTGCTCCATGGGCACCTTGTAATAGAGCTTGCCTCCGAAGCTGTCGGCTATTGTTTCGGCATTGCCTCTGTCATACACCGCAGCCGCAAGCGCTACCATCCTGCCCTTGCCGTCGAATACACCGTGCCAGTCGTTTCCGTCCTTGTCGTAAGCCGCATAATAATTTTCAAGAACGGGGTCCTCCTCCGCTATCTGCGACTTAAGTATACCGTACGCCTTTGTCTGCTCCGACGCAAATGCCGTAACACAGCTTAAAGTCAGTATAATGCCTGCCAATGTTACATTTCCCATAATCCTTAAAGCCTTTTTCATAACATCAGCCCCTTTCATTGTACTTCTGTTATTATTATAGCATAATATTCTTCAAAATAAAACCTTTTTTTACAATTTTATTACAAATTAAAAAAATTGTGTTTTATGGCTGATATACCGTCATTTTTTAAGTCGTATATGATTTGATGTTGGTTTTGGCAAAAATACTTGACAATATTTTGTTTTCGGGTTATACTGATATAAGTTTTTAAAGACTGTGACGGCGAAAAGTAAGCATAACGGAGTTAAAAGAGACGGACTGTCATCGGCTGAAAGCAGTCCCTGACATAAATTATGCCGAAGTTCACGCCTGAGTCCGCCTTCTGAAGCCTCATATCAGTAGGAAGGCGCGGTATGAGACCGTTATTTCTCTTAAGAGTGTCCGGCATACTGCCGGGAATTCGGGTGGTAACGCGGTAAATTTTTTTGTCGTCCCTTTTTTATGGGGCGCTTTTTTATTATTGAATAATAAAGGAAGGAGAACACTAAATGAAGGAAAAATTAACTCAAATCAAGGAAAGGGCAGCCAAAAGGCTTGCAGAGGCGGCAGACCTCAAGACCCTTGAAGAGCTGAGAGTTGAAATTCTCGGCAAAAAGGGCGAGCTTACGCAGATACTCAAAGGCATGGGCGCTCTGAGCAAGGAGGAAAGACCCGTCATAGGTCAGCTTGCCAACGAGGTCAGAAGTGAGATAGAGTCAAAGCTTGAAGAGGCAAAGACCTCTCTTGCCTCAAAGGCGCAGGAGCTCAAATTAAAGGCGGAGACAATAGATGTCACAATGCCCGGCAAGGTCACGGAGCTTGGACACAAGCACCCCATGACGCAGGTAATAGATGAAATTTCAAATATATTCATAGGCATGGGCTATGAGATAGTTGAGGGTCCCGAGGTAGAAACGGCGTACTACAACTTTGAGGCGCTCAATATACCCAAGGATCACCCTGCAAGAGACGAGCAGGACACCTTCTATATAAACGGCATAGGCGATTTTCTTCTGAGAACGCAGACCTCGCCCATGCAGGTAAGGACTATGGAGACAAGAAAACCGCCCATAAGGATAATTGCTCCCGGCAGGGTCTACCGCTCGGACGAGGTGGATGCAACTCATTCTCCCGTTTTCCATCAGCTTGAAGGCCTTGTGATAGACAAGGGCATAACAATGGGCGACCTCAAGGGCGCTCTTGCGGAATTTGCAAAGGGTCTTTTCGGCGAGAATACAAAGGTAAGGTTCAGACCTCACCACTTCCCGTTCACTGAGCCCAGCGCAGAGATGGATGCATCCTGCTTTGCCTGCGGAGGAAAGGGCTGCCGTGTCTGCAAGGACAGCGGTTGGATAGAGGTTCTGGGCTGCGGTATGGTACATCCCAAGGTGCTTGAAATGTCGGGCATCGACCCCAAGGTATATTCGGGCTTTGCCTTTGGTCTGGGTCTTGAAAGAATTGCTATGCAGAAGTATGCTATATCCGATCTCAGATTGTTGTTTGAAAATGATACCAAGTTCTTGAAGCAGTTTTAGGGAGGTTTGAATTATGGATTTACCTATCAGTTGGTTAAAAGAGTATGTGGACATGGACGCCTCAACTCAGGATTTTATAGATAAGATCACGCTCTCCGGCTCTAAGGTCGAGTCTGTGACAACAATGGCAAAGGAAATAACAAATGTCGTAACGGGCAAGGTGCTTGAGATAGAAAAGCATCCCGATGCCGACAAGCTTGTTGTCACCAAGGTGGACATAGGCTCGGGCGAGCCCTTGCAGATAGTTACGGGCGCACCCAATCTATATGCGGGCGCTATTGTTCCCGTTGCCCTTGTCGGCGCAACCGTTTATCACGGCAGCGGTATTGAAAAAATAAAGAAGGGAAAACTCAGGGGCGTTGAGTCAAACGGTATGATGTGCTCCATAGAGGAGCTCGGCTTCACTCTGCACGACTATCCCGAGGCTCCCGAATACGGCATATATATTTTCAAGGACGAGGTGCCCTTGGGCGCCGATGTAAAGAAGCTTCTCCAAATGGAGGACGATGTTGTGGAGTTTGAGATAACCTCGAACCGCCCCGACTGCTTCAGCATTGTCGGACTTGCAAGAGAGGCCGCCGCGACCTACAGACTGCCCTTTAAATATCCCGATATAAAGGTAGAGGAAAAGGCGGAGGGCAGGACCGCAGACCTCATAGATGTTGAGATACAGAATCCCGAGCTTTGCCCCAGATACATTGCAAGAGCGGTAAAGAATGTTAAAATCGGTCCTTCGCCTCTCTGGCTCAGACACAGGCTCACAGCCTCGGGTGTAAGACCCATAAACAACATAGTCGACATCACAAACTATGTTATGCTGGAGCTTGGTCAGCCCATGCACGCCTTTGATATAGACACCATTGACGATGCAAAGATAATAGTAAGAAATGCCAAAAAGGGCGAAACGATAACAACTCTTGACGGTCAGGTCAGAAATCTTGACGAGAGTATGCTCGTCATCTCCGACTGCAACAAGGCTGTTGCCGTTGCGGGCGTTATGGGCGGTGAGAACTCCATGATAACCGAGGGCGCAAGAGCCATACTCTTCGAGTCTGCCAATTTCAACGGTCCCAATGTCAGGATAACGGCAAAGAAGCTGGGCATGAGAACGGACGCTTCCGCAAAGTATGAGAAGGGACTTGACCCCAACCTTACGCTTGACGCAGTGAACAGAGCTGTTCAGCTCGTTGAGATGCTCGGCTGCGGAGAGGTGTGCGAGGGCATGGTGGACTGCTATCCCAACAAGAGAGAAAAGTGGAGCGTTGACTACACAACGGAGGGCATAAACGCGCTTCTGGGCACTAGCCTGAGCGAGAAGGAAATGATAGACCTGCTTGCTCTTGTGGAGGTAAAGGCAGACGGCAAGAAGGCGGATATACCCACCTTCAGACCCGACCTTCTCACCGAAGCAGACCTTGCCGAGGAGGTGGCAAGATTCTACGGCTATGACAATATAGAGACAACTCTTGCGGCAGGCACGCCAACGGTCGGCAAGAAGTCCTATACTCAGATGATAGACGACAAGATAATGAATACTATGGTAAGCCTCGGTCTGAGCGAGGCAAAGTGCTTCAGCTTTGAATCGCCCAAGGTATTTGACAAGCTCAATATACCCGAGGACAGCGAGCTGAGGAATACCGTGACCATATCCAACCCTCTCGGCGAGGATTTCAGCATAATGCGTACTCTCACATTGAACGGTATGCTCAATTCCATTTCAACAAATTACAACAGAAGGAACGATTCGGCTTATCTCTTTGAGACGGGCAAGGTATATATACCCAAGACCCTTCCTCTTACGGAGCTTCCCGAGGAAAAGAATATGCTCACCATAGGTATGTACGGCAAGATAGATTTCTACGGCATAAAGGGCATAACCGAGGAGCTTTTTGAGGTGCTCGGCATGAGGGATAAGGTAAGCTATTCGCCCAAGAGCGATATTCCCTTCATGCATCCCGGAAGGCTTGCTTCCATAGAAGCAGGTGATGAAGGCATAGGCTATGTGGGCGAGCTTCATCCTGCCGTTGCCGATAAATACGGCATAGGCGCAAAGACATATATTGCCGTCATAAATGTGGATAAGCTCTATGAGCTTGCGGACTTTGACAGAAAGTACCGCTCGCTCCCCAAATATCCTGCCATGACAAGAGATATAGCTCTGCTTGTGAAGGAAGAGGTCATAGTAAAGGATATTGAGGACATAATAAAGGCAAAGGGCGGAAGGCTTCTTGAGGATATACAGCTTTTCGATGTTTTCAGAGGAAAGCAGATACCCGAGGGCTATAAGTCCGTAGCCTACAATATTTCATTCAGAGCAGAGGACAGAACTCTTACCGATGACGAAGTAAATTCGCCCATGAAGAAGATAATATCGGAGCTTGAAGCAAAGCTCGGCGCCCAGCTCAGAGGATAAAAAATATACAGTAGTTTGAAAGAGCTTTCGCAATGAAAGCTCTTTTGAAATGTAAAAATATTGACTTAATTTTTAAACTGTGATATTATGGTACTGTGATGTATTGTATAAAAAAATAAAAGTGAGATAAATAAGCTTATGGTTGACAGCAATGATTTATTGAAAATTATAGATGACAAAATGAGCAGTCTCAGCAAGGGACAGAAGAGGATAGCCAATTTCCTTAAGGAGCACTATGACGACGCCGTATATCTTACGGCTTCAAGGCTCGGCGAGATAGCCGGAGTGAGCGAATCCACCGTTGTCCGCTTTGCAAATGAGCTTGGCTTTGACGGCTATCCCAGGCTTCAGGAGGCGCTTAAGGAGCTTGTAAAAAACGAGCTTACCGCCACCCAGAGGATGAAGCTTTCATTCGACAGGATAGCGAGGGCTGACAAGGACATACTTCAAAGCGTGCTTGAAAGCGATGCCGCAAGGATAACAAATACTCTCTGCAATATAGACCCAAGGGATTTTGACGAGGCTGTAGAGCGCATAATAAGCGCAAAGAGAGTGTTCGTTGTGGGCGGAAGAAGCTCATCGGCGCTTTCGCAGTTTCTGGCTTTTTATCTCAATCTTATGCGCGATAATGTCATAAATGCTTCAACGGGTACCGTTACCGATACCTTTGAGCATATATTCAGGATAGAGGAGGACGACCTCCTCATAGGCATAAGCTTTCCGAGGTATTCCTACAAGACGGTCAAGGCTGTGGAATATGCTCACGGCAAGGGCGCAAAGACCATTGCCATAACGGACAGCAAGCAGTCTCCGCTTGTGGACGGGGCGACCATAAGCCTCATTGCCTCAAGCGATATGCTTAGCTTCATAGACAGTCTTGTGGCTCCCCTGAGCCTTATAAATGCCCTTCTTGTGGCCATAAGCATAAAGAGAAAGGGCTATATAACGGATGGACTTGACAAGCTCGAGGACCTTTGGGAAAAATACAAGGTATATTCCTCGGGAATAAAGAAAAAATATCTCTGATTTTAGGATTGAATTTTATGAAAAAGGTCATTGTTATAGGAGGCGGACCTGCAGGCATGATGGCGGCAGGGCAGGCGGCTATGAGGGGCGAAGGCGTAACGCTCATAGAAAAAATGGACAGAGTGGGAAGAAAGCTCTTCATTACGGGCAAGGGCAGGTGCAATGTCACAAATGCTTCCGACCCCGAGGGACTTATTGCCAACACCTTGGGCAACCCCTATTTTCTCTACAGCGCCTTTTATACCTTTTCAAGCAGTGATCTTATGGATTTTTTTGAAGGGCTGGGCGTACCGCTCAAGGTCGAAAGAGGGGGCAGGGTCTTTCCGCACTCCGACAAGTCAAACGACATTGTGAGGGCTATGGAGGGCTTTGTAAAAAAGAACGGCTGCAACATACTTTATAATACATGCGTCAAGGACATACTCACATCGGGCAAAAGGGTGACGGGCGTAAGGCTTTCGGACGGCAGAGAGCTTGAATGCGAGAGCGTTGTGATAGCCTCGGGCGGACTTTCATATCCTGCTACGGGCTCCACGGGCGACGGCTATAGGCTCGCCTCTGCTCTGGGGCACAGCGTTACAAGGTGCTATCCCTCGCTGGTCCCTCTTCTTTCGGATGAAAAATGGATACCTTTTTTGGAGGGTCTCAGCCTTAAAAATATAGCAATAAGGGTGTTTGCGGACGGCAAGGAGGTCTATTCCGACTTCGGCGAGATGCTCTTTACATCAAAGGGCGTTACGGGCCCCGTCATACTCTCCGCAAGCAGATATATAAACGACAAGCTTTCGCAAAGGCCCGTCATATACATAGACCTTAAGCCTGCCCTGAGCGAAAAGGAGCTTGACGCAAGGCTTCTGAGGGATTTCAGAAAATACAGCAACAAGGACTTTAAAAATGCGCTTTCCGATCTTCTTCCCTCAAAGCTCATACCCGTCATAGTTTCACTTTCGGGCATAGCAGCAGAAAAGAAGGTCAACAGCATTACAAAGGAAGAACGCACCGCTCTTTTGAGGCTTATAAAGGGTCTTGCCGTGAGCATAAGCGATACGGCAGGCTACAATGAGGCAGTGGTGACAAGAGGCGGTATAAATGTAGATGAAATAGATCCCTCTACAATGCAGTCAAAGCTTGTGGAAGGTCTTTACTTCGCAGGGGAGGTCATAGATGTGGACGCTCTCACGGGCGGATTCAATCTGCAGATAGCCTTTTCAACGGGCTATACCGCAGGCAACAACTGTTAAGGAGGAATACATATGTGCTGCTCTGTAAGAGGTGCAATAACAATAGAAGAAAACACCAAGGAATGCATATGGGAAAATACCGAGCTTATGCTTAGCGAGATAATAAATAGAAATTCTCTCTCCGCAGAGGATATTATTTCGGTGGTATTTACGGCAACAAGGGATATTGACGCGGCCTATCCGGCAGTCGTGCTCAGAAAAATGGGCATAACCGAGGCGTCTCTTATATGTATGCAGGAAATGTATGTAAGGGGCTCCCTTGAAATGTGCATAAGGGTAATGGTCACAATAAATACCGACAAGGCACAGAAGGATATGGAGCATGTTTATTTGAAGGGTGCGGTGGTACTCCGTCCCGACCTTGTAAAAAAAAAGACTGACGCGGTAGCCATTGACGGCCCTGCAGGCTCGGGCAAGAGCACTGTTGCAAGGCTTATATCAAAGGAGCTTGGTTATATTTATGTAGATACGGGTGCAATGTACAGGACTGTGGGTCTTTACTGCCTTGAAAACGGCGTGGACCTCAGCGATGACGGCGCTGTTGTGTCGGCGCTTCCCCATGTGGATATAAGGCTCAGCTTTGAAGACGGCATACAGAGGATCTATATGAACGGCAGAGATGTTACGGACGATATAAGGACGCAGAGCGCCGCCGATGCGGCGTCAAAGGTCGCTGCGGTTCCCGAGGTCAGAGCGGAGCTTGTGAGGCTCCAGAAAAAAATAGCCGAGAAAAACAACGTTGTTATGGACGGCAGGGACATAGGCACAAACGTGCTGCCCCATGCGAGAACAAAGATATATCTTGACGCCCGGGTAGAGGAAAGGGCAAAAAGACGCTGTAATGAGCTTAGCGAGAAGGGAATTTCCTTCGATTACAATAATATTATAAAGGAGATCATCGAAAGAGATGACTATGACAAAAAAAGGAAGGTCAATCCGCTGTCGGTGGCAAAGGACGCTGTTGTTATAGACACGACAGGGTTGCCGGTAGATCAGGTAAAAAATAAAATTATGGAGCTTGTAAAAAGCAAATAAGGGAGGAAATTATGGAAATCATTCTTGCTAAGTCTGCCGGTTTTTGCTTTGGAGTCAAGAGAGCTGTGGATCTTGCTTACAGCAAGGCGGGACAGGGTGAGATATACACCTACGGTCCCATAATACACAACAAGGAGGTCACGGGCGACCTGGACAAAAAGGGTGTCCATGTGATAGATGACCTTGACGACATAGCGGAGGGCGAGATAATAATAAGATCTCACGGCGTACCGCCCGAGGTTTACAGCGCTATAGAGGACAGAGGTCTTAAATATACCGATTGTACCTGTCCCTTTGTCAAGAAAATTCACAATATAGTGCATGAAAATCATAATAAGGGCAAAAGTATCATTATCATAGGCAATAAGGATCACCCCGAGATAATAGGCATAAACGGGTGGTGCGGTAATTCGGCGCTTATAATCAATTCCGTTGAGGAGGCAAAAAACGCTGTTCTTTCAAAAGATAAGGAATACGCTCTTGTGGTGCAGACCACCTTCCAGACGGATATATTTGACGAGATCATCGCACTGCTTTCGGAAAAGCACAGCAATATCGAGGTGTTCAGGACAATATGCTCCGCCACGGGCGACCGTCAGAGCGAGGCTGTCGAAATTGCGAAAAATGCCGATGTAATGATCGTATTGGGCGATAAAAGCAGTTCAAACACAAGAAAATTATATGATATTTGTAAAAAATATTGCGAAAATGTATATTTATGTGAAAGAATTTGCGATTTAGAGTTGCAAAATTTTAAAAAAAATGGTACAATAGGGATAACTGCCGGTGCGTCTACACCATCGGTCATAATAAAGGAGGCAGTAAAGGCTATGAGTGAAATGGAAAACAAATCTTTTGAGGAGATGCTTGACGATTCTATCGTTACGCTCAGAACAGGTCAGATTGTAAAGGGTAAGGTTATAAGAGTGTCGGAAGAAACGGGCGAGGTTGCCGTTGATCTTGGCTATAAGTCAGACGGTATAATCGCCAGATCGGAATTTTCCGAGGATATAAATGCAGAGCCCGATGTAAAGCCCGGCGACGAGATCGAAGTATTCGTCATAAGAGTAAACGACGGAGAAGGCAATGTTCAGCTTTCAAAGAAGAGGGTCGATGCTGACAAGAACTATGTAGCTATAGAGGAAGCGGCAGAAAACGGCACCACTATCACTGCAAAGGTCGTAGAGCAGGTAAAGGGCGGACTTATCGCCAATGCAAACGGCGTGAGAGTATTCGTTCCCTCTTCACAGATATCAAACAGATATGTAGAGGATCTGTCCGTATTCATCGGTCAGGAGCTTGAGTTTGAGATCCTTGAATTTGACAAGTCAAAGAGAAGGATAGTTGTAGGCAGAAAGGCTCTTGCACAGAAGGAAATAGACGCCAAGAAGGCGGAGGTATTCGCTTCCATAAAGGCAGGCGACAAGATCAACGGCAAGGTAAGCAGGATAGTTGACTTCGGCGCATTTGTTGACCTCGGCGGAGTTGACGGACTTATCCACATCTCCGAGATGAGCTGGGGCAGAGTAAGGAAGGTTTCCGATGTCTTAAGCGTAGGCGATGATGTTGTTGTTACCGTTCTTGAGGTTAATCCCGAGAAGGGCAAAATATCATTGTCACTTAAGGACCTCAATGCAGATCCTTGGAAGAACGCAGGCGAGAAGTATGCTATAGGCACAGTTGTTACCGGCAAGGTCGTAAGAATGGTATCCTTCGGCGCATTTGTTGAGCTTGAGGAGGGCGTTGACGGTCTTGTGCATATATCACAGATAGCTTACAAGCATGTTGAAAAGCCCGAGGATGAGCTTGAGATCGGTCAGGAAATACAGGCTAAGGTCACAGAGCTTGACCTTGAAAACAAGAAGATAAGCTTAAGCATAAAGGAAACTCTTGAAAGACCTGCAAGACCTGCCAAGGAAGCTCCCGCAGAGGAGGAGGCACCTGCAGAGGAAGCACCCGCTGCTGAAGAAGCACCTTCTGCAGAGGAGGCACCCGTTGAGGAGGCACCCGCTGAAGAGGCTCCCGTTGAGGAGGCGCCTGCTGCTGAGGAGGAAGCTCCCGCAGAAGAAGAGGCTCCTGCAGAGGAAGAATAATATAACAGCCCTGCAAGGCTTTTGAAATGCAAAAAAAATCCGGAGCTCGGATCGTACCGGCTCCGGATTTTTTATTTTGTGTTTTTTGATCACATAAGCTTTTCAAATTCGTCTAAAAGTCCTTCAAATACCTTCATTGCGTTTTCTACGGCTTCGGTTCCCGTCATGTCCACGCCTGCTCCCTTAAGGAGGTCAATGGAATATTTTGACGAACCGCCCTTGAGGAAGCCGATGTAGTCTTCTGCGCCGTTTTCATTGAGTATCCTCTGTGAAAGCGCTATTGCCGCGCTGAAGCCCGTAGCATACTGATATACATAGAAGGCGGTGTAAAAATGCGGTATCCTTGCCCATTCAAAGCTTATTTTTTCATTTGAGCTGTTTATATCCCTGCCGTAATATTTTTCATTCAGCCTTCTGTAAATGTCGCTCATGCCGTCAAATGTGAGAGCCTCGCCCCTTTCGGCCATTTCGTGAGTTATAAGCTCAAATTCCGCAAACATGGTCTGCCTGAAAACAGTGCCTCTGAACTGCTCCATGAAGTAATTTATGAGATACTTTTTCTCCTTTATGTCCTCCGTGGTCTTCAGCAGATGCTCCATAAGCAGGGCCTCGTTCACCGTAGAGGCGACCTCTGCCACAAATATGGTGTAGTCGCCGTAAATAAAGGGCTGTGTGCTCCATGTGCAGTGCGAGTGCATGGCGTGTCCCATTTCGTGGGCAAGTGTAAACATAGAGTCTATGGTGTTGTTGTAGTTGAGCGACACAAAGGGATGACAGCCGTATGCTCCCCAGCTGTAGGCTCCGCTTCTCTTGCCCTTGTTTTCGTATATATCCACCCATCTCTCTTCGTTAAGGGCGGAGCTTAATTTATTGCAGTATTCCTCTCCCATTGGCTTAAGCGCTTCAAGCACCGTCTTTTTGGCCTCGTCATAGCTCTTTTCGGTGTTTATGTCCTCAACTATGGGCGTATAAATGTCGTACATATCGAGGTCGTCAAGTCCGAGCGCCTTTTTTCTGAGAGCTATATATCTGTGCAGAAGGGGCAGATGCCTGTTCACGGCGTCTATAAGATTTCTGTATACCTCCGTTGGGATGTTGTTTGCCGAAAGCGCAGCCTCAAGCGAGG
>CANROO010000041.1 GCA_947632235.1 uncultured Clostridia bacterium | reverse complement strand
GTGCATTGCACGCCCGAAATAATTAACAAATTGAACTTCCTTTCAATGTAGGGGCGACTTGTAGTCGCCCGCGGGAGACCGAAGGTCTCCCCTACTGCTATGATATGCACAATTTCTTCGCATGAAAACACCCTCCCGTTCGGGAGGGCATTTATTTTCGTTTTTACTTATCGCTTTATTTCGCAGCGGACATCTGAGCGTTATATAATTCATATATAACTTCCGTCAAAAGCTGTTCTATACTTTCATAGAATTCAGCCACAAGCAATTCCGTTGTCCTTGAGACAGGCGAATCGGAAGAATTGTATATCCTGTCTGCGGCTTCGACGATTAAATTATGTATCTCGTCTCTTGACATAAAGCTCACCCCTTTCGTAATGTTTTTGAGTAGTTTCAACTCATATAAACATTTTACACCAAAAAATCCCAAAAGTGAAGTGACAAATAGTATTATTCTGTGAATATTTTGACAATATTCCGAAAACCTTTTGTTAATTTTTACTCATGGAAACAATATGGTGAACTTATGTCCAAATTTATTCGGTTTTTATATCTCTTTATATCTCCTTTTTATACCTTTGTAAAAATCAAAACATCAAGAATCTTTACACTATGCAAGTATATATAAAAATTTTGTATTTCTATGAGGACAAAATTTTTTAATTGCGACCGTCTCAAACTATACTTTAAGACGGTCGTTTTTCTTTTTATTTTTATAGTCAAATTGTACCATAATATGATTATATTGTCAATAATATTTGGATAAAATTTATATAATTTTGGGGAAATATGAGGACTTTTTTGAACCGTCCTAAAGTATACATTAAGACGCGTTAAAAAGGAGGAAATTTTTATGACAAAGGAAGAAATTAAAACTAAAATTACCGCTGTATCAGACAGCAAAGTAAAAGAAGCCAATTCTTTATCTGATCTCGCAATTTTAATTTTAATTTTAGGTTGTGTGGGTGGTGCAATTATGATTTTTGCAGATTTATTTGCATATGGATATGGTTATCTTTTTATTACCGGTATTGTATATATTTTTTTTAATTGGATCATATATGTTGCACTTAATGGAGTTTCCGCCATCATAGCAAATACATACAAAACAATGGAGTATACAAAACTTCGAGTAGAAATACTTGCCGAAGGAACAACGGAGGAAACATATGATGACAGTTTGCCTACATTATAATACAAAAGTGAGGATAAATTATGGAACGATATAAAGTAATTAAAAAAATTGATAACATTTATTGGGATATAAACTGCCCTGTTCAGGTTGATAAATGCAATATACTTTTTGATAACACACTTCAAAAAAATGTATTGCAGTTTAAATTGAAAAATATCTCCGATAAGTCTTTGCAGTCGGTTTATATGGACATTGTATGCTATGACGATGCCAGAGATAATTTGGGCAATATAAAAGATATATCATTTAAAGAACTTTACGCCAAGACAGGTGAAAGCTTTGGCGAAAAGCAGCCCGTAACAACGGAATACAAGGACATAAGCTATATAGACATTGTAATAACAAAGGCGGTATTCTCCGATGAAAGCGTATGGCGAAATGACAATAATGTATCTTTAAAGCCCTCTGACGGCAATTCGGATGTAAAGGCATATTACTATGAATTGTATACACAGTATGCAAGAGAATGTGATTCTATACTTGCAGATAAAAGTTATGTGTATGAGGATAAGGGCGAATATTGGATATGCTCTTGCGGTCAGCCCAACAGGAATGAAAATAAAAACTGTAGTTCTTGCCATATTGCAAAAGAAAAACTTGAGAAAATAAGCGATAAGGAATATCTCACAGAAAAGCTTGATGAATACGGCAAATTGCAGGAGGAAATAAGACTTAAAAAAGAAAAAGAGGAAAAGGAAAAAGCAGAGCGAGAAGCCAAACAAAGAGAAGAAGAAAGAATAGCTAAAAATAAAAAAATAATAAAAATATCTTTGATTTCGTTGTTGTCTGTGTTGATTGTGGGAACTTTGGGCTTTGGTATAAATTATTATTTAAAATCAAGTAAATATTCAAATGCAGACATGCTTTTGCAAAATGGTGATTATGCAAAAGCAATATATGAATTTTCAGAATTAAATGAATTTAAAGATTCTAAGGAAAAATATAAGATAGTTTTTTCTGAGCTGCAAAAAAATACAGCAAATTTGCATAACAAAATTTCTGCAGGTTTAGCTCATACGGTAGGCTTAAAATCAGACGGGACTGTTGTGGCTGCTGGAAATAATGACTATGGACAGTGTAATGTTTCGGACTGGAAAGATATTGTCGCAATTTCTGCCGGTGTGTATAATACAGTAGGCTTAAAATCAGACGGCACTGTTGTGGCTAAGGGTTCAAATAAATATGGACAGCGTGATGCTGCAGACTGGAAAGATATTGTAGCCGTTTCTGCAGGTAGGTATCATATAGTAGGCTTAAAATCAGATGGCACGGTTGTAGCTACAGGTTCTAATAACTATGGACGGTGTAATGTTTCGAACTGGACAGACGTTGTTGCTGTTTCTGCTGGTGATAGCCATACAATAGGCTTAAAATCAGACGGAACAGTTGTGGCTAATGGTTCTAATGAATACGGACAGTGTGATGTTTCAGACTGGAAAGATATTGCAGCCATTTCTGCCGGTGATTTTCATACAGTAGGCTTAAAATCAGACGGTACGGTTGTGACTGCAAGTCCTAATAAATATTGGCAGCTTACTGTTTCGAAATGGAAGAATATTATAGCTATTTCTGCCGGTGAAGTTCATACAGTGGGATTAAAACCAGACGGAACCGTTGTGGCTGCTGGGAATAATGACTATGGACAGTGTAATGTTTCGGACTGGAAAGATATTGTCGCAATTTCGGCAGGCTATAATTATACAATGGGACTAAAATCGGACGGCACCGTTGTAGTCGTTGGTGATAATAAGTACGGACAGTGTAATGTTTCGGACTGGAAAGGTATAGGTGTGAAATGAGCAATTCCTCCCTAGAAATATACAATCAATCACTTAAAATGTACAACAATCCTGATTTAGCAAATAAAAAAGCTTTTAATAAGAATTTTTGTTACTATTCAACTATTTCCGGCGTAAATAATATATTGAACAGTAAGAAAATATATATACATAATTTATCTACAATGAATGATTTAAAGGAATCTGAGTTACATAAAAATGATAAGGAATTTATATATTTGTTATGCTTATGCAATACAAATTCAGAAAAAATACCTATGTGGTATTTGTATGGCGGTATATCGGGAGATGGTGCTTGTATTATTTTTACTCCTGGTATAATAAGAAAATTTATACAGTCAATAAAAACAGTAACAGGATTTAATAAAGGCAAAATGTATAAATTGATAAAAGATAAAGACTTTAATATGGAATATGGTTGGGTATTTTACAGCAGAGGAGACAGACGATATAAATATAAGAACAAAAATTATGAAGTTTATTATGATACCGAGTTTCAAAAAAATAATTATTTTATAAAAGATTATGCCTGGGAATATGAAAAAGAATTCAGAATTGTTATAAAAACCAATACCGGTATAGAATATGAAAGGTTAGAGATAGAAATACCCGAAGAAATTTACAGTAAAATCAAAATAAAATTGGGTCCCGAAACAAAATATCCTTTTGAAAAAATATTTGAAAAGGAGGGGTTTAAAAACTTTTTGGAAACAAAACTGGAAAAAAGCAAATTGTCAGTAAAAATGGATATGTTCAATAGAAATCATAGGAATATGATCGACTATATTTCAAATGAAATAAAAAGCGGTTCGGACAGGAGCAAAATAGATGATATATGCAAAGCTATCAAAAAAGGAGACTATTGTAAGTCCGATAAAAACTTAACATCGGCAGAAGCCGCAGCAGCAAAAGAATGGGAATAATATTTAAAAATGTAAAGCAGAGCCGAAAGGCTCTGTTTTGCGTGTCGATAAACACCTTATTGTATGAAATTTTGCGGGCGTGCAATGCACGCCCCTACATTTGTGAAAGCACAGTCTGTTAGTCCTTACCTCAATCAAACCGAAAGGAATGCTTGCAATCCTTTCGGTTTTCAATTTATAATATTCAGCATATTTATAAGTATGACCCACGCCAGCCCATAGTAGGTAACTACCGCCACAAGGTCGTTCACCGTTGTGATGAGCGGACCCGAGGCAACGGCTGGGTCTATTTTTATTTTGTGGAAGAATATAGGCACAATGGTGCCCACAAGGCTTGAAATTATCATTGCCACGATCAGCGAGATACCAACACAGCCCGATACGCTGAAGGCGTAAAGCCATGTGTTGTGCTTGAACACCGCAATATACACGCCTATGAACAAAAACGCTATAAGGCTTATAAGAAGCCCGTTGCACAGGCCTATTCGCATTTCCTTGAACACAAGTATTATTTTCTGGCTTGTCTTTAGGTTTTCGTCCATAAGCACCCTTATCGTAACGGCAAGCGACTGTGTGCCGACATTTCCCGCCATATCGAGTATAAGCGACTGAAAGCACACAACAAGGGCGATCTGCGCCACCACATTTTCAAACATTCCCACAACGGTTGAAACGCCCATGCCTAGGAAAAGCAGTACTATAAGCCACGGCATACGCTTTTTCATACTCTCAAAAAGAGGCTCGTCAAGGTCCTCCTCAGCGGTAAGACCTGCCAGCTTTGCGTAGTCATCGCCCATTTCATCATCAACCGCTTCCGCAATATCCTGCGCCGTTATGATGCCCAGTATTTCCATGTCCTTATTCAATACGGGTATGGAATCCTCCGCATAGTCCATTACTCTTTCTATACAATCGCTTATTTTTTCGTGGTCTGTAAGGTAGGGATATGACGTACTCATGAGCGGTTCCAGCTCCGTGTGCTCTCTTGCCGTTATAAGGTCCTTAAGGTCAAGGGCGCCGTAATATTTTCCGTTGTTGTCCTCTACATATATGGTAGAAATATTGTCATTTTTCTCCGCCTGCTCCACAAGTGAGCGCATAGCCTGCTTTACGCTCATATCCTTTCCTATGACTATGAAGTTTGTGGTCATTATGCTTCCCACCTCGTCATCGTCATATGACTGCAGAAGCTGAATGTCGGCACTCGCTTCCTTGTCCAGAAGCTTGGATATCTGCTCCTGAACATCGTCATCCATTTCCTCCAGAACATCCACGGCGTCATCGGAGTCCATGTTTTCAATGACCTTCGCCGCCGTGTGGATATCAAGCTCCTTGAAGTATTCGTCAACATCCTCTATATAGGCGTATATCTCCGATATTTTTTCTGCCCCGAGCACGGAGAACAGATGCCGTCTTTCCTCGGGAGAAAGCTCCGCAAAGGCGTCCGCAATATCGTTTTCGTGATAGTCCTCAAGCCTTGTTACAAGCTCGCCTTCGCTTATGTCGCTTCGTATGAGCTTTATAAGCTCTTCCGTATAATTCTGATTCGATATGTTTCTTTCTTCCATATTGACCTCCTTTTCCCGGAGTATGGGCATTATTAGGACATACCTCCGTCAATACTTATTATTTGTCCCGTTATATAGGCGCTGTCGTTTTCGGCAAGATACAGGGCAAGTCTTGCCACCTCCTCGGGATTGCCGAATCTCCTCAAGGGTATTTCCTCCTGAAGCGCCATTCTTTCCGACGGCTTCAGAAAGCTGTTCATCCTGGTGTCTATAACTCCGCAGGCAATGGCGTTTACTCTTATATTGCTCGGAGCAAGCTCCTTTGCCATTGACTTTGTGAATGAATTTACTGCGCCCTTAGTGGCTGAATACACCGCCTCGCAGGACGCTCCCAGCTCTCCCCACATGGAGGATATGTTTATTATGTTTCCCCTGTGCGTTCTTATCATATTCTGCACTGCCGCATGAGTGCAGTTGAGCACGCCGTTTAAGTTGGTGTCAATGACTCTCTTCCATTGAGTGGGCTGCATGGTGTTGAAAAGCCCCACATATGATATGCCGGCGTTATTCACGAGCACGTCTATGCAGCCGAATTTCCGCTCTATTTCCTCAACGGCTGTCCTTGCCGATTTGTATTCGCCCACATCTCCCATGATAGCGAGCACATTGGGAGTATATATCTTTAACTCTCTTTCGGTCTCCTCAAGCTCTCTCTGCGATGATGAGCACATTATTGCCACATTGTAGCCCTCCACGGCAAAGAGCGCCGCAATGGCCTTTCCTATGCCTCTTGAAGCCCCTGTTATAAAGGCTGTTTTGTTTCCTAGCATTTTATTCTCCCTTCATTAAAAATTCATTTGCAAATTTATCCTTATAGTGTTATCATAGCTTATAGCAACTCAAATTGCAAGGGGAAATTTAAGCTATGAAAAAATTATTCGAGGATAAGGTTTTTCTGCATAATATAACTATACTTGCTCTTCCCATAATGCTGAATGAGCTTATAAATTCGCTCATAAATATTATGGATACATTTATGACGGGCAAGCTCGGCGCACAGAGCGTTACTGCGGTGGGTCTCAGCAATCAGATATTCTTTCTTTTCAATCTCTGCTGCTTCGGCATATCCAGCGGAGCCTCCGTCTTTATGGCGCAGTATTGGGGCAACAAGGATGTAAAGGGCGTAAGGCGCGTGCTGGGCTTGGCCGTAATTTCCGCCGAGCTTTTTGCCCTTTTGTTCTTTATACTTGCAAGATATATTCCGGGCCGGCTCCTCGGCATATATTCAAAGGACGCAGATGTTATAGCACTGGGCGAGGGCTATCTTGTTATAGTTTCTCTGAGCTATTTCTTCACAGCCTTTGTAAATGTGTTCAACATTGCGCTCAAGGCCATAGGACGCGCGGCTCAGCCCATGCTTACAACCCTTGTTTCGCTTATATCAAATGTTGTGCTTAACTACATATTTATTTTTGTTATGCATCTTGGAGTAAAGGGCGCGGCATACGGCACGGTATGCGCCAGAAGCATTGAATTTGCGCTTCAGCTGAGCCTCATATTCATAAGACGGCTTCCCGTGCTCGGACATCCCAGGGACTATATGAGCGCCGACCTTGCATTTATAAAGCACTATTTTGTAATAGCAATGCCGGTGTTTCTGAACGAATTTATATGGGCGCTCGGCACCACCATATACAATGTGGCTTATAAATACAGCGGTACTGTAGCACAGGCGGCAATACAGGTGTCAAGCTCCGTGCAGAACCTCTTTATAGTGGCAGGCATGGGCTTCGGCACGGCTGTGGGCATAATTCTGAGCAACAGCTTAGGCGCGGGCGACAGAGAAAAGGCTATAGATTATTCCAAGAAGGGCAAGAAGCTCGTTGTGATAACATCCGTATTTTCGGGTATATTGCTCATACTCTTTGCCAAGCTCATAGTGAGCTTCTTTGACATAGACGATATGGGCAGGCGTTACGCGCTCTATATGCTCTATGTGGTTGCGGCAGGAATAACGGTAAAGAATATAAACTTTATAAATATCGTAGGCATACTGCGAAGCGGAGGAGATACGCTCGCAGGCCTTATTATGGATATGTCGAGCGTCTGGCTCATAGGCATACCCATGGCGTTTTTAGGCTCCGCCCTTCTGGGACTGCCTATTTACATCACATTTACAATGGTGTACATGGAGGAGGTAATAAAGCTTATTTTCAGCGAAGCTAGAGTTCTTAAATTGAAATGGGCTAATACAATAATATAAAGGGAGTGTGATATATGAACAGAGATACAAAAAAAGGGATACTGCTGGGCATATTCCTGACGGTTTCCGCAGTGCTTATAGTAAATTCTGCGCTTATATGCTATAGGACATACATAAAAAAGGAAATAAATCACGAAACAAAGGCAAAGACCATTATGGAAATAATGGACAGGGAATACGTGGGCGATATAGATAAAAACGATATATACGATGGCATATACACGGGTATGGTGGCGCTTTCAACCGACAGATATTCGCGCTATATCTCCGCAGAGGACTATGAATCCTACAAGATAAATACGGAGGGCAACTATGTGGGCATAGGCGTAAAGACCACCATAGACCCCGAGGACTATTCCATTTACATATATTCGGTCTATGAAAATTCGCCTGCCGCCGATGCCGGACTTATGACGGGCGACAGGGTAATAAGGGTGAACGATGTTCCCGTGAGCTATGAAAACTATGACGAAGCCATAGCTTTGATAAGAGGCGAGGCCGGCAGCAGTGTCAAGCTCAGCATAAAGCGCGGAGACGATGTGTCCGACAAGACCGTTGTGCGCAAGGATGTGAATGTGCCCACGGCAGGCGGAGCCATGATAGACAACGACATAGGCTATATAGAAATAGACGGCTTCGAGGGCGTTACATACGACCAGTATACCGAAGCCTACAATAAGCTCAAGGCTCAGGGCATGAAGGCTCTTGTAATAGATCTCAGGAATAATCCGGGCGGACTTCTGGATTCGGTGTCCAAGATAGCCGATTCCATAATCCCCAAGGGAGTGATAACCTACACCGAGGATAAGGAGGGCAACAGAGAATATGTATATTCCGAGGAAGGCGAGGCGGATATACCCATAGCTGTTATAGTAAATGAAAACAGCGCCTCCGCCGCAGAGCTTCTTACGGCGGCAATAAAGGATACCCATAAGGGCACCGTGGTGGGCAAGACTACCTACGGCAAGGGAGTCGTGCAGACCACATTTCCGCTCACGGACGGCAGCGCAGTCAAGCTCACCACGTCTAAATACTATACCCCCAACGGAGTATGTATAGACGGCGAGGGCGTTAAGCCCGATGTCGAGATGGATAACGACGGCTATGTCCACAGGACGCTCACGAGCAGCACTGCCGAATATGATATTGAAAACGATGCTCAGCTTAAAAAGGCTGTAGAAATTTTAAGGGGCTGATATTCTGTCGGCTCCTTTTTATTTTTATGTTTTGTATAACAAAGTGTTGAAATATATATTTTTTTATGTTATCATAAATTCAAATGCAGTTTAGGAGGAATAATGCAATGAAGGGAATAATAACCGTTTTGGGCAAGGACAGCGTAGGCATAATAGCTAAGGTATGCACCTACCTTGCCGAAGAAAAAATAAATATACTCGATATATCCCAGACCATAGTTTCGGGCTGGTTCAATATGATGATGGTAATTGACCTTTCAACAAGCTGTCACCGCTTTGAGGAGATAGTGGCGGAGCTTAATAAGATAGGCGAGGAAAAGGGCGTTGATATAAGACTTCAGAGAGAAGATATTTTCAATTCGATGCACCGCATATGATATGCCGGAGGTTATTTTATGATTTCAAGAGTTGAGGTTCAGGAAACAAACAGAATGATAAGGGAGGCTAACCTCGATGTGAGGACCATCACAATGGGTATAAGCCTTCTGGACTGCGCAGATTCGGATATAAATAAGCTTAATGACAAGATATATGACAAGATAACAAAGAGTGCCGAAAAGCTTGTCAGAACAGGCGATGAAATAGGCAATGAATTCGGCGTGCCTATTGTTAACAAGAGGATTTCGGTCACGCCCATAGCCCTTATAGGTGCAGGCTGCAGCGCGTCCGACTATATAAGTATAGCAAAGACGCTTGACAGGGCTGCGTCCGAGGTGGGAGTCAACTTCATAGGCGGTTATTCCGCCCTTGTGCAGAAGGGCTCCGCAACGGGCGACAAGCGCCTTATAGAGAGCATACCCGAGGCATTGAGCGTTACGGAAAGAGTTTGCTCCAGCGTAAATGTCGGCTCCACCAGAAACGGCATAAATATGGACGCCGTAAGACAGATGGGCGAAATAATAAAGGAAATGGCATTCCTCACGAAGGACAGAGGCTCCATTGCCTGTGCAAAGTTCGTGGTGTTCTGCAATGCCGTTGAGGACAATCCCTTTATGGCAGGAGCCTTCCACGGCGTAGGCGAAAAGGAAAGAGTTATAAATGTAGGCGTAAGCGGACCCGGCGTTGTGAAGCGCGCTCTTGCCGAGGTAAGGGGAGCAGACTTTGAGACCCTCTGCGAAACGGTAAAGAAAACGGCATTCAAGATAACAAGGGTCGGTCAGCTCGTGGCTCAGGAGGCGAGCAAGAGGCTCGGCGTGCCCTTCGGCATAATAGATCTTTCGCTTGCTCCCACACCTGCCATAGGTGATTCCATAGCAGAGATATTCCATGAAATGGGTCTTGAGCATGCCGGCGCTCCCGGCACTACGGCAGCCCTTGCAATACTCAATGACAATGTGAAAAAGGGCGGAGTCATGGCAAGCTCCTATGTCGGCGGACTTTCGGGCGCGTTTATACCCGTAAGCGAGGACCACGGCATGATAGACGCCGTAAGAGCAGGTGCGTTGAGCCTTGAAAAGCTGGAGGCCATGACCTGTGTCTGCTCCGTGGGCCTGGATATGCTCGCGATACCGGGCGATACCTCCGCAGAGACCATTTCGGGCATAATAGCGGACGAAATGGCCATAGGCATGATAAACAGCAAAACAACGGCAGTCAGGATAATACCCGTTATAGGCGCCAATGTCGGCGAAACGGTCGAGTTCGGCGGACTTCTGGGCTACGCTCCCATAATGAGCGTAAATAAATTCGGCTGCGAGGCCTTTATAAAGAGAGGCGGAAGAATACCTGCGCCCATACACAGCTTCAAAAATTAGGGCGTATAAAATTTGTTTTCAATTACCCTCATATTTTCGGTATATGGGGGTAAAATTTATAGCGAGGTGTTTTTATGAACTGCGATAAGGTATTGTATTTTTTTGAGAAGATAAATGAAATACCCAGAGGCTCGGGCAATGAAAGGGCGGTAAGCGACTATCTTGCAGCCTTCGGTAAGGAAAGAGGCCTTTGGACGCACAGAGACAGCGCTAACAATGTCATTATAAAAAAGCCTGCTTCAAAGGGATATGAAAATTCAAAGCCCGTTGTAATTCAGGGACATATGGACATGGTGTGCGAAAAAAATGCAGGAGTTTTGCACGACTTTGAAAAGGACCCCATAAGGGTGATATATGACGGCGACTTCATACATGCCGACGGCACTACGCTCGGCGCAGATGACGGCATAGCCGTGGCTATGGCTCTTGCTCTTCTGGATGACGCTTCTGCCGTGCATCCGCCTTTAGAAGCGGTATTTACCACCGATGAGGAGGTGGGCATGTTCGGCGCTTCAAGCCTCGATACAACGCTCATAGAGGGCAGAAGGCTCATAAACATAGATTCCGAGCAGGAGGGCGTTTTCACCGTAGGCTGTGCGGGCGGTGTCAAAACAAGGTCAGTAATACCTCTTGAGCTCAAAGCCCCGGAATATACCGAGTTTTCGGCAATAATACTTTCGGGTCTCATAGGCGGACATTCCGGAATAGATATAGACAAGGAGAGGGCAAACGCCAATAAGCTCATGGCAAGGCTGCTGCATTCCCTTTCCGTTACCGATAAAATAGAGCTCTCCGAGCTTCAGGGCGGTTCAAAGAACAACGCCATACCCGTATATGCCGAGGCGATAGTTGCCTGCAGGGATATAAAGCGCCTTAAGGCGAGCGTGAATATAATATCGGAACAGCTCAGAGCCGAATATGCAGATACGGACAAGGGCATAGATATAAGGGTAGAGGAGATAGAGGGCAGAAGCACTGTTTTTTCGGATGAAAGCTTTAAAAGGACGATAACAGCGCTTATGCTCATGCCAGACGGCATACAGTCCATGAATACCGTGCTTGATATGCCCGAAAGCTCAAACAATGTGGGCATAGTCAGGACGGAGGGCGACAAATTAAGCATTGTCTGCGCCGTAAGAAGCGCCTTAATAACCAAAAAGACCTATATAAAGGCTCAGATAGAAGAGCTTACCGCTCTGTGCGGAGGCACAACGGAATTTATAGGCGACTATCCCTCGTGGGAATACAGACACGATTCTTTGCTGAGAGATATTTTTGTAAGCGTATATAGGGAAATGTACGGCAAGGACGCCGTTGTGGAGACGGTACACGCAGGTCTGGAGTGCGGTATAATCTCCGAAAAGGTGCCCGACATGGATATGATATCCCTCGGACCCGATATATTTGATATACACACACCGAGGGAAAGAGCGAGCCTTTCCTCAATAGAGAGAGTATGGGATATGCTCTGTGTCATACTTAAAAGAATGTAAGGAGAAGGTATGAATATATTTCGGGACAGAAGCTGTATCAGAATTTGCTTTTACATCATATTTACATTTATATGTATATATGCTTCGGCAAGGCTTATTGACGCTCTGCTCTATTTCCTTGCCAACATAGACGATATTTTTTCTGCCGTGAAATATTTTATTGCGCGCCTTTGCTCCGTTTTTTCGATACTTGTATTGGGCTTCGTTTTTGCTTATATACTTAAGCCGGCTGTCTGCGCCGTGGAAGAAAAAACGGGTCTGAAAAGGGGTGCTTCCTCGGCTGTGGTGTTTTTAGCATTTATAATATTCATTATTTCCGTCACTGCCGTGACGGCATACAGCATAGACTATGAGAGCCTAGGCACGAGAATAGTTGAATACGGCAGGAATGTGAATGTCATATATTCCGATATAAAGCGCTTTTTTGATACACACAGGCTTTTTTATGCCGAAAATATATTAAACAGTATAAATACTTCGCTTTCGGGCTTTACGGCAAGGCTCTGCGCGGATATAATAAATATTTCGGGCAAGCTTTTAAGCCGTATCGTTACGGTGCTTGTGAGCCTTGCCTCAGGCTATTATATGCTCCGCGATGAGGAAAGGATAACGTCTGCCCTAAGCCGTTATACTCAAAGGCTTGCAGGAGAAGGCTTAAAGCAAAGGGCTTGCTTTCTGCTTGCGGATCTCAACAGCATATTCAGCCGTTACTTAAGAGGACAGCTCACCGACGGGGCGATAATGGCAGGACTTATAAGCCTTTCGCTTGCGGTCATAAGGGTGCCTTTTTCGGTCATAATTGGGCTTGTGAGCGGTTTTTCAAATATAATTCCCTACTTCGGCTCAATACTCGGCTTTGTGCTTTCCGTGGGCATGGCGCTTGTGAGCGGAGAGCCTGTGAGGGCAGTATATGCGGCTGTAATCATACTGATATTACAGCAGATAGATTCTGTATTTATAGTGCCCAGAGTTGTGGGCGAAAGCGTGAGCCTGAGTCCTGCCGTCATAATAATATCCCTTGCCGTCTTCGGCAGGCTTTTCGGTATATGGGGCATGGTGCTTGCAGTTCCGCTCACGGCTTTTATAAAGCTGAGGCTGGACAGGTACTGCGAAAGGAGAGAGGAAAATGAACAAGACTGCGGATAAGGAGCTTCTCAGGATAAGAGCAAGAGAAAAGATGCTTGACGGCAAGGAGGGCTTTGCCGAGGCCAAGCTGAATGATATAATGAACAAGGTCGAGGATAAAATACCCGAGGGGCTTGCCGAAAAGCTTGAGCTTGCCTTTTACAAGGGCTTCGGCTTTGTTTTCAACAAGGGCGTTGATGTTATCGAAAAGACATATAACAAAAGCGGTATGGATATGGATTTCAGAGCATATAAGAATATTATGCTCAATGACGAGGAGGCTCTTGTACATTTCAGAAAAAAGCTTGACGCCGGGCTTAAAAAAGACCTCACTCTTACGGCTTTGGAGGGCACGGGGCTCGGCATACTGGGGATAGGTCTTCCCGATATACCCATTTTTATAGCCGTTATATTGAGGAGCATATATAAGATAGCCTCGGCTTACGGCTTCGACTATGACCAAGACAGTGAGAAATGCTACATATTAAAGCTCATAACGGGAGCCTTGAGCACGGGAGAGGGCAGAGAGAGGATAAAAAAGCAGATAAGGCGAATGGAATATCTCATAAACAACAATATATATGAAACAAATCTGGACAGAGAAATGAAGAAGGCTTCAAGCCTCATGGCAAACGAGCTTATAACTTACAAATTTGTGCAGGGTCTGCCCGTTGTGGGCGTGCTCGGAGGCTACACCAATGTAAAGACGCTCAACAGGATAGTGAGCTTTGCGCACCTCAACTATGAAAGGCGCTGTATAGAGCTTTTGCGCTCCGAGGGCTGAGCTTCACTGCTTTTACGGCGTTTTCTGGAGGCGAGCATACCGCCTATTTTTCCGCTTTCTCTGGCGGTGAGCGATTTCCAGCCGTTTGTTTTCACTTTATCCATAAGCCCGAGCTCCTCGGCTATCTCATATTTCATTATGTCATCGGGAGTGAGGGGCTTTTTTTGTTTCATACTTATCACCTCAATTTATAGGATAGCCCCGTTTAAAAAATTTATTCAATAAGCCATGCTTTGTGTTGACATTTAATGTAATTGATGTTATAGTTAATATAAATAAGAAGATAGAGGTTGCATTTGACATAAGTAGATATTTTGATGCTGCAGTGACAAATGAGAAATATCAAAAGGGGATAATGCCGAAGGAAGCTCTCTGCTGCGGAGCGCTTTCTGGTTGTCGGAGTTAACAGCCCGATAACTGTCATAAGCCGTAGGGCTTATGGAGAGCTATCTGTGAATATATGCTTATATCACAGATTGGCTTTTGTCAATCTTTTTTTGACTAATGATATGGAGGTAATAACAATGAAAACATTTAATGTGGGAATTATAGGCGCTACGGGAATGGTAGGTCAGCGCTTTACGCTCCTTCTCGATAAGCACCCTTGGTTCAACGTGGCTGCGGTCGCGGCAAGTCCGCGTTCGGCAGGCAAGAAGCTTAAGGATGCCATAGGCTCAAGGTGGGCCATGACGGAGCCTATCCCCGAAAAAATAGGCAATATGGTAGTTATGGATGCAGCGGCAGATGTAGATAAGATCGCATCCATGGTGGACTTCGTGTTCTGTGCCGTGGATATGAAAAAGGACGATATAAGAGCGCTTGAGGAAAGATACGCAAGGGCTGAATGCCCCGTTGTGAGCAACAATTCCGCTCACCGCGCAACTCCCGATGTGCCCATGGTCGTGCCCGAGATAAACCCCGAGCACATTGAAATAATAGAAGCACAGAAGAAGAGGCTCGGCACAAAGAGAGGCTTTATAGCAGTCAAGTCCAACTGCTCACTGCAGAGCTATGTTCCGGCGCTTCATCCTCTCAGAAAATACGGCATAAAGAATGTGCTTGCCTGCACATATCAGGCTATATCCGGAGCAGGCAAGACATTTGAAAGCTGGCCCGAAATGGTTGACAATGTAATACCCTTCATAGGCGGTGAGGAGGAAAAATCCGAGCTTGAGCCTCTCAAGATATGGGGACATATAGAGGGCGATAAGATAGTAAACGCCGTTACGCCCAACATCACTACGCAGTGTCTCAGGGTAGCCGTTTCGGACGGACATACGGCTGCAGTATTCGTAAGCTTTGACAACAAGCCTTCCAAGGAAGATATATTGAAGGCATGGAAGGAATTCAGCGGTGTTCCTCAGGAGCTTGAGCTTCCCTCAGCGCCCAAGCAGTTTTTGAACTACTTTGAGGAGGACAACAGACCGCAGGCAAGGCTTGACAGAATGCTTGAAAACGGTATGGCTGTTTCAATAGGCAGACTCAGGGAGGACAGCCAGTACGACTATAAATTTGTGTGTCTTTCGCACAACACATTAAGAGGAGCGGCAGGCGGAGCAGTGCTTATGGCAGAGCTTCTTGCCGCAAAGGGATATTTTGACAGATAAGGGGGTACATAATATGTCAAAAAACACGATTTTTGAGGGAGCGGGAGTTGCCATAGTAACTCCGTTTTCACCCAACGGCAGCGTTAATTTCGATGCTCTGGGCAATATGATAGATTTCCAGATAGAAAATCATACGGATGCGCTCATAGTGTGCGGTACAACGGGCGAGGCATCTACTCTTACCGATGACGAACAGATAGAGACCATACGCTTCGCGGCAGACAGAGCAAAAAAGAGAGTTCCCGTCATTGCGGGAGCAGGAAGCAACGACACCGCCCACGGCATAGAGCTGTGCAAAAGATGCGCTCAGGTGGGTGCAGACGGACTTCTTATAGTTACGCCCTACTACAACAAGACCACACAGAGGGGCCTTATAAGGTACTATACCGATATGGCTGCGGCAACAGATCTTCCCGTCATAATGTATTCCATAGCCGGCAGAACGGGCGTAAATATCGCGCCTGCGACAGTTGAGGAGCTTGCTAAGATAGAAAACATAGTTGCCATAAAGGAAGCCAGCGGAAACATATCGCAGGTTGCGGAGATAGCTCACAGAACACAGGGCGATCTCGACATATACAGCGGTAATGACGATCAGATAGTTCCTTTGCTTTCACTCGGAGGCAAGGGCGTTATATCGGTGCTTTCAAATGTAGCGCCCAAGTATACTCATGACATGGTTAAGGCTTATCTTTCGGGAAACTGCGCAGAGGCTACGAAGCTCCAGCTTGACTGCCTCGGGCTTGTAAAGGCTCTGTTTTTGGAGGTCAATCCCATTCCCGTAAAGGCTGCGCTCAATATGATGGGCATGAATGCGGGAGGCTACAGAGCGCCTCTTATCGAAATGGAGGAAGGCAACAGACTTGCGCTTGAAAAGGCTATGAAAAGCTTCGGTCTTATATAACAGCTTTTCTTAAAAAAGGAGAATGACCTATGACAAAAATTATAATGAACGGCTGTAACGGCAAAATGGGCAGGGTAATATGCGGACTCTGCAAAAATGATTCAGAAGCCGTAATTACGGCAGGTGTTGATATGGTGCCTGCCAATACGGATTTTCCCGTATTCGGCAATATAAAGGACTGCAATATAGATGCTGATGTTATTATCGATTTTTCCACAGCCTCTGCTGTGCCTCAGGTCGTGGAATATGCGGTCGAGAAGGGCATACCTGCCGTTATATGCACAACGGGCCTGAGCGATGAAACGCTTGAGCTCATAGATAAGGCTTCGCAGAGCGTGCCTATGTTCAGAAGCGCGAATATGAGCCTCGGCATCAATCTCATTGCATCCATACTCAAAAAATACAGCAGTGTGCTCTATGACGCAGGCTTTGATGCGGAGATAGTTGAAAGACATCACAACCAGAAAATAGACGCGCCCAGCGGTACGGCAATACTTCTCGGCGATGCCGTTAACGAAAGCGTTGACAATGCCCTTGAATATGTCTATGACAGAAGCAATGTAAGGCAGAAAAGGGACAGAAAAGAGCTCGGATTTTCGGCTGTCAGAGGCGGTACCATTGTGGGCGAGCATGAGGTGATATTTGCAGGCAAGGACGAGGTAGTGGAGTTCACGCACTCCGCTTACAGCAAGGAGGTCTTTGCAGTCGGCGCTCTTAAGGCCGCCAAGTTCATAAAGGATAAAAAACCCGGCAAATACGATATGCAGGATGTAATGTCGGAGATATAAGAAAAAATCAAAACTCTTGCCTCCCCTGCTTGCAGGGGGGGAACCATTTCAAACAATGCTTGCATTGTGCTGAAATGGCGGTAGGGTGCAAGACTTGCCTGCAAGTCTTGCTAATCATTATTTTTTATGCTAATATTTTATCATTAAAAAGGAGACTCTTATCAAGTCTCCTTTTAGACTGTCGAAAAAATACAAATTCAACATAAAAAAAGA
>CANROO010000040.1 GCA_947632235.1 uncultured Clostridia bacterium | reverse complement strand
GTTATTTCTGTTTACATCGGGATATTTTGTCCTCACCATATCCATTATGCCCTTGAGCTCGGGAGCAGTCTGACAGGGATGCTCACCCCTGAGCCTTGCCTTCTCCGCAAGCTGTATTGCCTTAGCCGAAGGAACATAATTGGGATCCTTTCTGGAAAGCGTGAACTCCGCAAGTCCGAGAGGATTGGAGCGGTAGGAGCTGGTCTCGCCCGAGGGTATAAGCTCGTCCGTTGTGGTAACGGGATCGGTTATGAGGCTTGCCACCTTGAGCACAAGGTTTTCGGGCAAGGGGCTCATCTCGGGCCACGGCTTTATGTTGGGACCGTATTTGAGCTCCGCCGAAGGTTCTGCCTTGCCGAAGCCGAAGTAAACTCTGTTGTCATAAACCGAGCGGTTAAAGAAATATTTTGGCTTTGTAAAGCTTACATCTATTTCGTTTGCGGGCGTAAGTCTGCCCTTATTTACAGCAGTTGCGGCTATGGAACGCGCGTCCATGAGCGCAACTCCGGCTATCTGTCCGTTGCCGGGCTTTGAGCCCTCCCTGTTGGGGAAGTTTCTTGTGGAGTGTCTTATACTGAGTCCCTGATTGGGCGGAACATCTCCCGCGCCGAAGCACGGACCGCAGAAGGCGGAACGAACCGTAGCGCCGGACTGCATGAGCTTGAATATGGCGCCGTTTTCGACAAGCGACATAAATGTAGGCTGAGATGAAGGATAAACGCTTAATGCAAATTCATCGGAGCCTATAGTCTTGCCGTCAAGTATATCGGCGGCATCACAGATATTGTCAAACGTACCGCCTGCACAGCCTGCTATAACGCCCTGCTCCACATAGAGCCTGCCGTTTCTTATCTTGCTCTTCAATTCAAAGTGTATATCGGGGTTGTCAATAGTCCTGACAGCCTTCTTTTCGACCTCGTCAAGTATATCCTCCGTGTTTTCGTTGAGCTCATCTATGGTATATACATTGCTCGGGTGGAAGGGCATTGCTATCATGGGCTTTATCTCGGAGAGATCCACATAGACGATACCGTTGTAATATGCGCCGTCCGCGGGCTTAAGCTCCCTGTAGTCCTCTTCCCTGCCGTGAGCCTTATAATATTCTCTCACCTTTTCGTCAGTCATCCATATCGATGAAAGGCAGGTGGTTTCGGTGGTCATAACATCAATGCCGTTTCTGTATTCCACATTGAGGTTTTCTATGCCGTCGCCTATGAACTCCATGACCTTATTCTTGACATAGCCGTTTTCAAATACGGCGCCTATTATGGAAAGCGCAACATCCTGAGGTCCTACATAGGGCTGCGGCTTGCCCGTGAGGTAAACGCCTATGACCTCGGGTCTTGCAACGTCATATGTCTGTGAAAGCAGCTGCTTTGCAAGCTCTCCGCCGCCCTCGCCTATAGCCATCGTGCCGAGTGCGCCGTAACGCGTGTGAGAATCGGAGCCGAGTATCATTTTTCCGCAGCCCGACATCATCTCGCGCATATACTGGTGTATTACAGCCTGATGCGCAGGAACATATATTCCGCCGTATTTCTTGGCCGCCGAGAGACCGAACACATGATCATCCTCGTTTATGGTACCGCCTACCGCGCAAAGCGAGTTGTGACAATTTGTGAGCACATAGGGAATGGGGAATTTTTCCATACCCGAAGCGCTTGCCGTCTGTATGATGCCTACATATGTTATGTCGTGGCTTGCCATACAGTCAAACTTTATTTTAAGAGAGTCCATATCATCGCTTGTGTTGTGAGCCTTCAATATACCGTAAGCCATGGTATTTTTGACTGCCTCGTCCTTTGATACACAGACACCCATGCTCTTGAGCCTGCTCTCTGCGCTGCCGTCATCGGCTATGAGCTGACCCTTTGCATAATAGGCGCCTGTTTTAAATAGTTCTGCCATTTTATTTTCCTCCTGAAAGCATAATAAAAAACTAAAATAAGTATACCAGCATTTTTTGTAAATTTCAACATTTTTTACTTATTCTATTCTTTAATACTGCTTCTGTTCTTTATTACTGCCTCGGCTACATTGAGCGCAAGGTCGGATATTCTTTCAACATTGGTGAGCACATCGAGATAAACTACGCCCACAAGGGGACTGCATTGATTTGCGGAAAGCCTGTCTATATGGAGCTGTCTTAAGGACTTTTCAAGTCCGTCTACCCTTTCCTCCTCCTTAACTACCTTTTCGGCAAAGTCAACATCGTTGTCCTCAAGGGCAATGATCGAATTTCTGACACATTTTTCGGTCTCGTTGAATATATTTTTGAGCTCGTCAACGGCAGCCTCCGAGAACTCCATATCGTCCTCAATGAGGGTTTCCGTAAACTCCGCAAGGTTTTCGCAGTGGTCTCCTATTCTCTCCATATCGTGTACAACATGGAAAAGACCGGTAACATAGTTGTTTTCGGCTGTTGACATATTGGTATTGCAAAGCTTTACCATATACTGAGTTATAGCCTTTGTGAGGTTATCTATTTTTTCCTCGCGCTGATATATCTTTTCTATGGAATCGGGATCCCTTGAAACTATGGTGTCAAAAGCAAGGAGAAGGTTCTTGTTTGCCATATTGCCGAGGTGTACTATTTCCTTTATACAGCTTGCAATGGCGATACTGGGAGAATTCAATATTCTGTCGTCGAGGTGGAGCACCTGTCCCTCCTCGTCCTCCGCGGTCTTGCCCGCACGGCACATAAATTCCGCTATTCTTACAAGAGCGCCCGCAAACGGGAACATGACTATGGTGTTTGCAATGTTGAATCCGCTGTGAAGTATACTTATCTGTATGGGCGTTATCATTGCATTGCCTATAGCAGGATTGAACTTAAAGAATATGAATGCAAGGAAGCTGAAAATAACACTGCCTATAACATTGAAAAGAAGGTGTATATAAGCTGCGCCCTTGGCATTCTTGGAAGCTCCGAGGCTGGAAAGAAGAGCCGTGGCGCAGGTACCTATGTTCTGACCCATGATTATATATACTGCGGCATCCCAGGTGACAAGTCCGTTCACCGTAAGGGCTATCAATATACCGAGAGAAGCGGCGCTTGACTGTATAACGGCTGTAACGACCATACCTACAACAACGCCGAGCACGGGATTTTTGCCGAACTGCTGGAAGGCAAGCTTGAAGCCCTCAAGATGACTGAGAGGCTCAACACTTGTGGACATGAGCTGTATGCCTATGAAAAGCACACCGAAGCCTATTATTATTTCACCGAGCTGTTTGTTCTTGGCTCTGTCGGAGAATATTGTGAGCACGGTACCCACAAAGACAGCCATAGGCGCTATGACCTCAAGCTTTAAAAATTCTGCCGAGGATACAAGCCATACGGTAATGGTGGTGCCGATGTTGGCGCCCATGATGATGCTGACCGCCTGAGTAAGATCCATAAGTCCCGCATTTACGAAGCCTACGACCATGACCGTTGTTGCCGAGCTGGACTGTATAACGGCAGTAACAAGTGCTCCCAGAATAATACCTATAACTCTGTTTTTTGTGAGCATTTCAAGTATTTTTTTGAGCTTTCCTCCGGCTGCCTTCTGAAGACCGGCAGCCATGATGTGCATACCGTACAGGAAAAGGCCCAAACCACCGCAAAGTCCCGTCACAAGTGTCAAATAATCCATATTGCATTTCCTCCCGAGTGCTTGCTTTTACTTACCTATTATATATGATAACAAATGAATGTGATAAAATCAAGTCACAATATACATAAATTTAGCATATGAGGCAAAAATATGATACATTTTAAATAAGCATATAAATTTTGGCATTGACATATTTTTGCTGCGGTGTTACTATCAATTATAGTTTAAAAAAACGGAGGTTTATATATGTTCAGAGCAGACTATCACTTACATTCGAGCTTTTCAATAGACAGCGAAGCGCCCATGGAGGATATAATAATATCGGCCATAGACAAGGGCATGAGCGAAATAGCCTTTACAGACCATGCCGATTTCGATGAAAAATATTATCCCGTTCCCGAATATGAGAGCTATATTCCCGTGTTTTCCGGACTTAAAGAAAAGTATAAGGACAAAATAAATATAATACTCGGCGTGGAAACGGGGCTTGAAAACAGGTGGAGCGACAGAATAAACGAATTTGCGCAAAAATATGACTTTGACTTTATAATAGGCTCGTCACACGCCGTTGAGACCTTGGATCTGTATTTCGACCAAAAGGAGTATTTCAGGGACAGGACAAAAAAAGAAGCCTATACGATATATTTTGAGGAAATGCTCAAAAATATAAGCAAATGCAGATATTTCAATGTTTACGGTCATATGGACTTTGTGAGCAGATACGGAATGTATGATGACAACAGCCTTCACTATGCCGAATACAGGGAGCTTATTGACGAATGTCTTAAAGCGCTCATAAAAAACGGACAGGGCATAGAGGTGAACACATCGGGCTTCAGATACGGCATAGACGGCACATATCCAAGCCTTGACATAATAAAGAGATACAGAGAGCTCGGCGGAGAGATAATAACGGCAGGCTCCGACAGCCACACGGCAGAGGATACCGCCGACCACATAGACTATGCCTATGAGCTTATAAAAGAAGCAGGCTTTGAATACATAACGGTATTCAGAAAGAAAATACCGGAATTTATAAGGATATAAAAAGTTCTTTATATAAGAGCTTCAAGCAGCGTTTATAACCTGCAAAAACGCCCTTTATCATAAAAATGACAAAGGGCGCTTTTTTTATCCCAATCTTTCTATCTGTTCTTCAACGCTTTTAAGCATTGAGCTGTATTTTTCGAGCTTTGCTTTTTCATCATTTATGACTTTTTCGGGTGCTTTTGATACAAAGCCCTGATTTGAAAGCTTCTTTTCTACTCTTTCAACTTCCTTTATGAGCTTATCCTTTTCCTTGGCAAGCCTTTCCTTTTCCTTGGCGATGTCCACAAGCTCTGCAAAAGGCATATAAATCATACCGCCGTGTATTGCAACGGAAACGGCGTCATCGTCTATGCCCTGCTTGTCGCTTCTGACCTCGACCTCGCTCGCATATGCCAAGGGCGCAAAGAATACACTGCCCTTTTCAAATATGCTCCTGACCTCGGCGCTGTCACTTACTACAAATACCTTTGCCTTCTTGCTTGGAGCAACATTCATCTCCGACCTTATGTTCCTTATGGACTTTATTGCCTCCTTCATAAGCTCTATAGCCTTTTCGTCGGATACAAAATTATAGTCCTCGGTGTACTCGGGCCAGCTTGAAAGCATAATTGTTTCTTCCTCGCTCTGTACGGAGGTGAATATTTCCTCCGTAACGAAGGGCATAAAGGGATGCAGAAGCTTAAGAGAATTTATGAGCACTGTTTTAAGTGTCCAAAGCGCCGCCTCTCTTGTGGGATCCTCCTTATTGTAAAGCCTGGGCTTGACCATTTCAATGTACCAGTCGCAGTATTCATCCCAAATGAAGTCGTATACATTCTGTACCGCTATACCCAGTTCAAAGGCATCCAGGTTGGAAGTGACATTCTTTGCAAGAGAGTTTGCCTTGCTCAATATCCACTTATCGGCGGAGGTAAGCTTTGAAAGTTCGCACTTCGGTTCATCATCACCTATGTGCATCATAACGAATCTGGAAGCGTTCCACAGCTTGTTTGCAAAGTTCTTGCTGTTTTCCACTCTCTCGTTGTAAAATCTCATATCGTTGCCGGGAGCATTGCCCGTTATAAGCGTGAGCCTCAAGGCATCTGCGCCGGATTCCTTTATTATTTCAAGGGGATCTATGCCGTTGCCGAGGGATTTACTCATTTTTCTGCCCCGGCTGTCGCGCACAAGTCCGTGAATGAGAACGGTCCTGAAGGGCACCTCGCCCATCTGCTCCATAGCCGAAAATACCATTCTGACTACCCAGAAGAAAATGATGTCGTAGCCCGTTACAAGCACGCTTGTGGGATAGAAATGTTCAAGCTCGGGCGTTTTTTCGGGCCAGCCGAGAGTTGAGAACGGCCAGAGAGCAGAGGAGAACCATGTGTCAAGGCAGTCCTCGTCCTGTACGATATGCGTGCCTCCGCACTTGGGGCATTTTTCGGGAGCTGTCCTGCTGACTATCACCTCTCCGCA
This sequence comes from uncultured Clostridia bacterium, assembly GCA_947632235.1. GTDB lineage: Bacteria > Bacillota > Clostridia > Lachnospirales > CAG-274 > Gallispira. The sequence continues at coordinate 11,451 of CANROO010000040.1, read as the reverse complement.
GTCGCAGTAGTATGCAGGTATCCTGTGTCCCCACCAGAGCTGTCTTGAAATACACCAGTCGTGTATATCCTCGAGCCAGTGAGTATATATCTTGCCGAAGCGGTCGGGCACAAATTTAAGGTCGCCCTTGTTATAAGCCTCGAGAGCAGGCTTTGCAAGCTCATCCATCTTAACGAACCACTGCTTCTTTATAAGGGGCTCTATAACGCTGCCGCATCTGTCGTGTGTACCTACGGCATGAGTGATGTCCTCTTTCTTTATGAAAAGTCCCATCTCGTCAAGCTCTTTTACTATAAGCTCTCTTGCCTCGTATCTGTCCATACCGCAGAACTTTCCGCCGTTTTCGTTTATTGTGCCGTCATCGTTGAGTATATTTATTTTTTCAAGCCCGTGTCTTTCGCCTACTTCAAAGTCGTTGGGGTCATGGGCCGGAGTTATCTTAACAACGCCCGTACCGAATTCCATATCTACATAACTGTCGGCAATTATGGGTATCTCCCTGTCCACAAAGGGAAGTATACAGGTCATGCCCACTATGTCCTTATATCTGTCGTCATCGGGATGAACGGCAATGGCAGTATCGCCGAGCATGGTCTCGGGTCTTGTGGTGGCAAATTCAAGAAATCTGTCGGTGCCCTTTATGGGATATTTTATATGCCAGAAGCTGCCCTGCTTATCCTCATGCTCCACCTCAGCATCGGAAATGGTGGTCTGACACTGAGGACACCAGTTTATAAGCTTTTCGCCCTGATAGATATAGCCCTTTTCATAGAGCTTGCAGAATACCGTGAGAACGGCATTTGAAAGGCCCTCGTCCATTGTGAAGCGTTCTCTCTCCCAGTCGCAGGAGGAGCCGAGCTTTTTGAGCTGATTGAGTATGGTACCGCCGTATTCGCGCTTCCACTCCCATGCCCTCTTTAAAAAGCCCTCTCTGCCTATGTCCTCCTTTGTGATGCCTTCCTCGCGCATTTTGTTGACGATCTTGACCTCTGTGGATATAGCCGCATGGTCTGTGCCGGGAAGCCAGAGGGTATTATAGCCCTGCATTCTCTTCCAGCGGATAAGTATATCCTGCAGGGTCTCATCCAGAGCGTGTCCCATATGCAGAGTACCCGTTATATTGGGCGGGGGTATGACAATAGTAAAGGGCTTTTTGCTCTTGTCTACCTCAGCATGGAAATAACCCTTTTCAAGCCAGTTTTTATAAATTCTGTCCTCAATGGACGGATCATAGCTTTTAGCCATTTCTTTAACCATTTTGGTTTCCTCCTTAAATTGATATGTAAGCGGATAATAAAAAAAGATACTCTCGTCTTTTAAGGACGAAAGTATCCGCGTTACCACCTTAATTCCCGCATGAAAGATACGGGCACTTGATTTGCCTTAACGCGGCAAACGCTGTACCTACTTGGTGTTTTCGGTACAGAGACTCAGAAGCTACTTGGGCAATCCTTACGACAGAGCGCCTTTCAGCCTGCGAGCGCTCCTCTCTTGGACAAGCAATTGCTTACTACTCTTCATCACAGTCCCTATGAATATGTTTATTCATCAAAATCAGCCAAGGAACTCGGCTATTGCGTCTATTGCCTCGCTCTCGTCCTTGCCGTCAGCAGAAATAATTACATCGTGACCCGTCAGCGTGCCGATCGAAATAACTCCCATAATGCTCTTGAGGTTTATTTCCTTGTTGTCCATGGAAAGTCTTATACTGCTGGAAAATCTGCCTGCTGTCTGTACGAGCATAGGTATAGGTCTTTCAATCATACTTGAACCGACTGTGATCTCTTTTTTAATCATTTTAATGATCCCCCTTCAACTTTTCCGCTATTTCGTGAATTTTGTTAAATCTGTGATTTACGCCCGACTTGCCAATAGGCGGTGATATAAGCTCGCCTATCTCCTTGAGGCTTGCATCGGGATATTCAAGCCTTAGCTCAGCTGCCTGCCTCAGATTATAAGGCAGAAAGTTTATTCCCTTTCTTTCGGTTATATACCGTATATCGTTGAGCTGTCTTACAGCAGTATTTACAACTCTGTTGATATTGGCAGTCTCACAATTGACGACACGATTAATGTTATTTCTTACTTCCTTTACGACTCTGAGATTTTCAAAATTCAGAAGAGCCTTATGCGCCGATATAACATTAAGCAGATCTACAATCTGTTCCGACTCCTTGCAGTATATAACATAGCGATTTTTCCTTTCCACTATCTTCATCTCGATGCCGAAATAATCTATAAGCTCCGTAAGAGCGATTGCATGGTCGTAATCGTTCATTACAAGCTCAATATGATATTGTTTATCGGGATCCGTGACGGAACCGCTTAAAATAAAAGCCATTGCAATATATGCTCTTTTGCAGCAGCTTCTCTTCACAAGCGCCGGCATTATGGGCGGATCGGGATTGAAATCGCCGCTGTCTTTTATGCCTAAACTATCTGTTATTTCGGTTACAATTTTGCCGTTGTTTATAACAACATCGTGCTTTATTATAACGGCATCATAGCCGAATATATCGGATATAAGACTGACAGCTAAATTTAAAATACTTAAATTTTCATTATGTATGACAATGAATTTATCCTTGCCTGCAATGCTGACATAGCCGCAGACATTTATTAGCGCGCCAAGCCTTGCCTTATTGCAATGAAGTGATCTGTCCGTTGAAATATTTGAAAGCATTTCTGCTTTGACATTCGATGAAAATGACATATCACACCTCCTCAAAAAGCAGGCAGGCACATATGTTTTATGTGAAAAATCACATAAAACAAGTATACTACCTCTTTGCGTCTTTGTCAATATCTCTGTGCGCAATTATTACACTGTGCCCCGATTTGCGCAGATTATTATAAAGCTCATTGGCTAAAGTGACACTTCTGTGCTTTCCGCCCGTGCATCCTATGGCAATAACTAACTGATTTTTGCCCTCTTTAATGTAATTTGGTATTAAAAATTCACATAAATCTGTTAATTTATCCTTAAAAATTTCGGCTTCCTGCTGTTCCATGACATAGTCTCTTACGGCAACATCGTTACCCGTAAGAAGCTTAAGCTCGTCAATATAGAAGGGATTTGGCAGAAATCTTACATCAAACACCAGATCCGCATCGCTCGGAATGCCATATTTAAAGCCGAAGCTGAGAACGGTTATCATAAGACTTTCAAATTCCTTATCTTCAAGGAATATCTCGCTGAGCTGTGCCCTGAGCTGTCTTGTGAGCATATGGGTGGTGTCTATAATATAGTCGGCAATTTTCTTTATTTTTTCAAGCTGTTTTCTTTCGCTCTCTATGCCGTCTATAAGTCTTTCGCCCTTAAGATTGAGCGGATGCTGGCGCCTGGATTCCTTATATCTTTTTAAGAGCACCTCATCCTCGCAGTCGAGATAAAGTATGTCAAACTTGCTGTTTTGGTCGTTCTTTATCTCGGAAAGAACACTTGAAAGATCGCCGAAGTATTTTCCGCCCCTTATATCTATACCGAGGGCAACATTGTGTACATCGGAGTTGGGAGTTGAACAAAGCTCTATGAATTTGGGTATAAGCCCGGGCGGAAGGTTATCCACGCAGAAATAGCCTACATCTTCAAGAAATTTGAGAACGGTACTTTTTCCCGCGCCCGACATACCCGTAACTATAACACATCTCATATACTCCATCTCCCTTCTTTTGTACTATTCACCTATTATCCTGACCTCGGGTTCCAGCCTTACGCCGAATTTTTCATACACAATGTCTGTAACATTATGCATAAGGGTTATAACATCATCGGCGGTTGCCCCGCCGTTATTCACGACAAAACCGCAGTGCTTGGGGCTTATCTGGGCATTGCCCACGCTATAGCCTCTGAGTCCGCTGTCATCTATAAGCTTGCCCGCAAAATAACCTTCGGGTCTTTTGAATGTGCTGCCTGCGCTCGGAAGCTCCACAGGCTGCTTTGAATTGCGCATATCCATAAGCTCCTTCATTCTGCCCTCTATGGCTGACTTATCGCCCTTTTCAAGCTTTAATGCGGTTTCAAGCACTATCATATTATCGCGCATTATCCTGCTTGTGCGGTAGCCGAAATCGGACTCGGCATTACTTATTATTTCAATTCTGCCGTTATTTATTACCGTTGTTTCGACTACAATATCCTTCATTTCTCCGCCGTAGGCTCCCGCATTCATACACACGGCTCCGCCTATGGTGCCGGGTATACCGCTAAGACATTCCATACCCGTGAGAGAATGGGAAAGAGCCGTCTTGGCTACAGAAGAAAGCAAAGCTCCCGCCTTGGCTTTTATAATATTATCTTCAACGGATATATCGGAGAAATTCTTATAAATATTTATTATTATTCCTCTGAAGCCTCCGTCCCTTACAAGGAGATTGCTTCCGTTGCCCGTGACATAGAAGGGAATATTGTTATCCTTTGCAAAGCCGAGCAGAGCAGATATTTTCTCCTGTGTATCGGGCGTGACAAAATAATCCGCATTTCCGCCTATCCTAAAGGTGGTGTGCTTATGCATCGGTTCGTTTTCAAAGACATTTTCACTACCCGCTATGGCTCTAAGTTCCTCGGATATATTCATTGTCAGATTTCCTCTCTGTTAAGCTTGCCAAGCATTGCCGCGCCGACTATACCCGCATCGTTGCCGAGTGTGGCTATGCAAAGCCTTGTTTTGAGTTCGCCGCCGTATACTCTTTCATTGAGTATTTTGGTGAGAGGCTTTATGACCTTATCACCCTGAGCGCAAACTCCTCCGCCTATTATTATTGCCTCGGGCTGGAATATATTTACAAGGTTTACAAGACCTATGGCAACATACTTTATATACATATCTATTATTTCCATAGCTATTTCATCGCCGAGATCTGCGGCGTCAAATACCGTCTTGGCATCTATGAGCTTTATATTTCCGTCAACAAGGTCATATATCTTGCTGTTGGGATATTTTGCCGCTGCTATCCTGCCCTCGCGTCTTAAAGCAGATGCCGAAGCATAAGCCTCCCAGCATCCCTTTCTGCCGCAGGTACATTCCTCGCCCTCGGCAACTATGACCATATGTCCTGCTTCTCCGCCTCCGCCGAAGGAGCCGTCGAACACTCTGCCGTTTATAATGATGCCTGCGCCTACGCCCGTGCCTATAGTAATATATATAAGGTTTCTGCTGCCGTATGCAACACCGCATACATTCTCGCCTATGGCTGCGCAGTTGGCGTCATTTTCTATATAGCAGGGTATATCAAGCCTTTCGGTCATTTCGGCAACTATATTTACATTCCTGAAATTAAGATTGTTGGCATATATAGAGATACCCTGAGCCTTATTCATTGTGCCGGGCATACCTATGCCCACGGACTCTATATCTCTGACCTCTATATTCAGCTCTTCCGCAAGCTTTTTGCAGAGAGCTGCCATATCGTCTATTATGTCCTCCGAGCTTCTGCCGTTCATCGTAGGCGTAGAGGATTTCACAAGTATATTGCCGTTTTCATCGGTAATTCCTGCGGAAATGTTGGTTCCGCCCAAATCAATACCTAAATAATACATAATCATCAACCCTTCATTGCATTGTTCATAATTGCATCGTTAAGCGCCTGAGCCGCATTGTAGCCCATCTTCTTCTGACGGCAGTTTACAGCGGCAGATTCGCATATGATAGCCAGATTTCGTCCCGGTCTGACGGGAATGGAATGGCATATTACTTTATTGCCCAATATGTCCATATATTCCTCTTTTATGCCAAGTCTGTCGTAGACCTTGCCCTTTTCCCAGTATTCAAGCTTTATTATAAGGTCTATTTCCTGACTGTCCTTTACGGACTGCACGCCGAACATCTGCTTTACATTTATTATGCCTATACCGCGCACTTCTATGAAATATCTTATAAGCTCGGGACACATGCCCACAAGCGAATTATGAGATACCTTCTTTATTTCAACGGCGTCATCGGCAACAAGTCTGTGGCCTCTCTTTACAAGCTCCAAAGCGGCCTCGCTCTTTCCTATTCCGCTCTCGCCCGTTATGAGCACGCCCTCGCCGTAGACATCCACAAGCACGCCGTGAATGGTAGTACGGGGAGCAAGCTCCATTTTGAGCCACTTGAGAAGCTCGCTTGTAAACTCGGATGTGGTTTCTTCCGTCTGTAAAATGGGTATATTCTTTTCCTTTGCATAGAACATCATCTCGGGGTGAGGAGTGAGACCCCTTGCTATGATGACTGCAGGCATATCATACTGAAAGAGCTTTTCAAGCGTTTCCTGCCTGAACTCGGGGGTGAGCTTTGAAAGATAGCTGTACTCCACAAGACCTATGACCTGTATTCTCTCGCTGTCAAAGTTTTCAAAAAAGCCGGCAAGCTGTATGCCCGGACGGTTAACTCCCGCCTCGCTTATGTCTATCGCATTTATATCTATATCCTCCGTCAGATTTTTGAGATTGAATTCCTTTGCTATCTGACCCAAGCTTACTGAATACATATTCATCCTCCTGTTTGCTATTGTCATTTATTGTATTGTAAACCAAATAAAGCTAATTTTCAATCATTTTTTTATTAAATTATCATTTCTGAGCTTATCTATATATTTTTTGTCATTCTCGTCAAGCTTGGCGCTCTCCAAAAGCTCGGGACGCTTTTTAAGCGTTCTCTCAAGCGACTGCTCTCTGCGCCACTTGTCCACATTGCCGTGGTGACCGCTCAAAAGTATGTCGGGCACCCTTCTGCCCATAAATTCGGCAGGTCTTGTATACTGCGGATATTCCAGAAGTCCGTCCGAAAAGCTTTCGTCCATGAAGCTTTCCTCCTTGTTGAGCACTCCCGGTATGAGCCTTGCAACGGCATCTACCACAGCCATTGCAGGGAGCTCGCCTCCCGTGAGCACAAAGTCGCCCAAAGATATTTCGCAGGTGACTATTTCCTCTATCACTCTCTCGTCAATGCCCTCATAATGTCCGCAGAGTATCACCATATCCTCAAAGCGCGAAAGCTCCTCCGCCTTTGACTGAGTAAATGTTTTTCCCTGCGGTGTCATATAGACTACGGGACAGCCCTCGCTCAGTTTGGGCTTTATGCTCATAAATGCGTCATAAACGGGCTGAGCCTGCATTACCATTCCTGCGCCTCCGCCGTAGGGATAGTCGTCCACATGGCGGTGCTTATTATGCGAAAAATCGCGTATATCTATAGTCTCTATGCTTATTATGCCCTCATCGCGCGCTCTTTTTATAATAGAGTGTCCCAGACCCGCTTCTATCATTTCGGGAAAGAGGGTAAGAATATAAAACTTCATTATATAAGTCCCTCCGGAAGACTGACCGTCATTTTTTTGTTTTCAACATCTACATTAATAATACACTGCTTTATGGCAGGTATCAATATATCCTTCCTGCCCTCTGCGCTCACGGCGTAAACATCGTTTGCCCCCGTAAATATGACATCCGATATTATGCCGAGCCTTTCACCCTCAGCGGTGAATACCTCCATGTCATAGAGATCTCTTATATAATATTCGTCCTCACCGCAGGGTATTGCCATATCCTCTGTTATTTTTACAACGGCGCCCCTGAGCGCTTCCGCCATAGTCATATCGTCTATACCCTTAAGCTTCAGAAGCACAAACTGCTTGTGAAAGCGTACATTTTCAATATCATAGCGCTTTATACTGCCTCTCTGCTCCAGAAAAACATGATCGAGGAGCTTAAAGCGCGACACATCGTCTACCGTGGGCATGAGCCTTACCTCGCCCTTTATGCCCTGTGTGTTCACTATATTTCCCACTGTAAAGTAATTATCCATATTATTTTACCTCGGTCTGCAGAAAAAGGGTGTTGTACAAAAAAGTACAACACCCATGCTGTTTTTACAGAATTTTAACTACTACCTTTTTGTCCTCACGACCGGCGGCAGATTTGATAAAGGTCCTTATGGCCTTTGCGATCCTGCCCTGCTTGCCGATAACCTTGCCTATATCCTCGGGAGCAACGCTCAACTCAAGAATAAGGGCATCCTCGTCCATTCTTTCATTAACAACGACAGCATCGGGATTATCCACAAGGTGTCTGGCAATAATTTCAAGTAATTCCTTCATGGTTGGTACCCCCTGATTATGCTTCGATTACTCCTGCCTTCTTTAACAAAGCCCTTGCTGTATCAGTAGGCTGAGCGCCGTTGTTTAACCACTTCTTTGCTTCTTCTGCGTCTACCTTTAACACAACAGGGTCCTTGCAGGGATCGTAGTAGCCTAACTGCGCAATGGCCTTACCGCCTCTTGCGTTTCTTGAATCGGCAACAACAATTCTATAGAAAGGATTTTTCTTAGCTCCTAATCTGGTTAATCTGATCTTTACCATCCTCATTCACCTCCTTAGCATATTTTATATATCTTATTATAAAACTAATAAGCCGTTAAAACGGCAGCTTGAAGCCGCCCAAGCCTCCGAGAGCACCGAGCCCTTTTTTGCCCTTTGTCATGGAATTCATCATTTTCATCATCTTCTTCATTTCTTCAAACTGCTTCAAAAGCTTGTTGATGTCCTGAATGGATGTACCCGAGCCGTTGGCTATTCGTCTTTTGCGCGAGCTGTTGAGTATATCCGGATTTTGTCTTTCCTTTTTGGTCATTGACTGTATTATAGCCTCTATATGCTTTGTAGCGTTTTCGTCTATATTGATATCGTCAAGATTTACTCTTCCGCCTATGCCGGGCATCATTTTCATTATGTCCTTAAGCGGTCCCATTTTCTTGACCTGTTGGAGCTGATTGAGAAAATCGTCCAAATTGAACTCAAGGGTACGCATTTTCTTTTCAAGCTCTTTTGCCTGCTCCTCGTCATACGCCTGCTGAGCCTTTTCAATAAGTCCCAGAACATCGCCCATGCCGAGTATACGCGATGCCATTCGGTCGGGATAGAAGGGCTCGAGGTCCTCGAGCTTTTCGCCCATGCCGACATATTTTATGGGCTTGCCCGTTACAGCTCTTACGGAAAGCGCCGCACCGCCTCTTGTGTCGCCGTCCATCTTGGTGATTATAACGCCGTCTATGCCGAGCTTATCGTTGAAGGTCTCGGCGACATTTACGGCGTCCTGACCGGTCATGGCGTCCACTACAAGAAGTATTTCCTGCGGTCTGACCTCCTTCTTTATGTTTACAAGCTCATCCATAAGCTCTTCATCTATATGAAGACGGCCCGCAGTATCTATGATCACAACATCAAAGTTATTTGCCTTGGCGTGCTCCACGGCTTTTTTGGATATTTCCACGGGGTCGCCCTGCCCCATCTCAAAGACGGGAATGTTGTAAGAAGAGCCTACGACCTGAAGCTGTTTTATAGCGGCAGGTCTGTAAACATCGCAGGCGGCAAGCAGAGGTCTTTTGCCCTGCTTTCTGAGCTGTCCCGCAAGCTTGCCCACGGTAGTTGTCTTACCTGCGCCCTGAAGGCCTGCCAGCATATAGACCGTAGGAGCTTTTGGACTGAATGTGAGCTTTGCCTGAGAGCTTCCCATAAGCTCCACAAGTCCGTCATTTACAAATTTTATTACCTGCTGAGCGGGATTAAGTCCCGTAAGGACCTCCTCGCCCACAGCCTTTTCGCTTACCTTATTTATAAAGTCTTTAACTATCCTGAAATTTACATCAGCCTCGAGCAGCGCAAGCTTTACCTCGCGCATGGCAGCCTTTACATCCTTTTCGGTAAGCCTGCCCTTGCCTCTGAGACCGGCAAACACCTGCTGAAGCTTGCCTGATAAACTTTCAAAAGCCATATAAGCCTCCTAATCTGTGATATGATCGACCAAGCTCTTTATGCGGAGCATACCCTCCGCGTTATTTTCAACAAGAGCGTCCAATTCCCTGATTATATCGTCCTTAAGCCTTACGCGGTATAAATATTTATCCACGAGCATAAGCTTTTTTTCATACTGTTCAAGAAGTCTTTCACTTCTCTTTATCATATCCTGAACTGCCTGCCTTGTGATGGAATGCTCCTCGGCGATCTCATTGAGCGAGCAATCGTCAAAGTAATAGCCCGACATGACCTGCCTTGCTTTTCCGTAAGCAGTTCTCCGTAAAAATCCATTAAAAGCGTTATATAATATATCCTGTCCATAGCGCACCTCACAAATAAGCGCTGTACGGTGTCAAGTATTTTTACCTTACACCTTGATTATAATATCACAGCTTAACATGGATGTCAAGTATTTTTTCTTGACATTTAAAAATATTTGAAAAAAATGATTTTGTTATACCGCATTTCGGCAATAAAAAAGCGCAGAGGGTGGGATTCGAACCCACGGTCCCTTTCGGGATCACCGGTTTTCAAGACCGGCTCCTTAAACCGCTCGGACACCTCTGCATAGTCTGCGGTACCTCAACCGTACCACAAAAAACATTTTATCATAGCACAGAACGCTTGTCAAGTATTTTTTATTTTTTAATACAAACCTTTTATATATTATTTGACAAAGCAAAACAAAGCCTTAATATCACTGCAGAATATTTTTTAGGCAAAAAAATTTTACAATAAATATTTTTAATATTTTACATTGTTATCCTTGGATGCGTATTCTTCAAAGAGCAAAAGGCAGTCTGCCCTGTTCAGCTCCGAAACCTCGCAGAGCTTGTTTTCGCCTTTAAGGGCCTTATAAAATTCGCTGTCATCAAAGCCTATGTTTGCCGTATCGTCCACATTACAGCCGTAATATACCTTGTCTATCCTTGCCCAGAGTATGGCTGCAAGGCACATGGGACAAGGCTCTGCGGTGGTATAAAGCTCGCAGTCCTTTAAAGAAAAGCTGCCGATATTTTTGCAGGCGTCCCTTATGGCACATATTTCACCGTGTGCCGTGGGGTCATTGTGAGAGACCACATTATTATGCCCTCTGCCTATTATTTTGCCGTCCTTGACTACAACAGAGCCGAAGGGGCCGCCGTCACCGCGTTCTATTCCTTTTTTGGCTTCTTTTATTGCCTCGTGCATAAAATAGGGATCCATAAAAAACCTCCTGTTTATCGGAAAAAGAGAGACCGCATAAGCAGAATGTCATAATTTGCAGTGTGGTCTCCGTTTGTCTTTATATAAAAAATAATAGAAAATATAAGCTTAAAATTTTGTTAAAACTTAAAGCGGGCGGGCAAAGCCCGCCCGTGAGTATATCCGGCGTGTATAGGTGAATTTCCAAAGCCGAAAATTGAAGCGAGCTTCATTTCCGGCTTTGAGAAATTTACATCATTCCGCCCATTCCGCCGCCTGCAGGCATGGGAGGTTCAGGCTCCTTTATGTCTGCTACGACAGACTCTGTTGTAAGAATAGTTGCGGCAACGCTGTTTGCATTCTGGAGAGCGCTTCTTGTAACCTTTGTGGGGTCGATTATGCCCTCGTCAAACATATCTACATATTTTTCTGTAAGAGCGTTAAAGCCGCAGCCTTCCTTGCTGTCCTTTACATTGTTGATTATAACTGCGCCT
>CANROO010000039.1 GCA_947632235.1 uncultured Clostridia bacterium | reverse complement strand
GAGGGACACCGTATTGCCAAACAGTTGGGGTATGACTACTCGGTGGTACTGGGTTCCCCGACATATTATCCTCGTGCTGGCTATCTTCCAGCGAGTTTATATGGAATAGAAGCGCCTTTTGAAGTGCAGAACGAATACTTCATGGCGTTCAAATTACAAGACGATGCACCTCAAGTTAAAGGCATGGTCAAATATGACCCAGCCTTTGGAATTGATTGATAAATTTCTGTTTATAGCTGAGTTTTATAAAATATAATATAAAAATAAAAATTTAAGGGAGCGAAAAATGCTCCCTTTTTTATTTTATATTGACTTTTTTTATGCTTTTATCGTCTAATATATGTAAAGGCTTTACAAAACAACCGCAAAAGGAGGTAAAAATTTGACTGACGAGCTGTTTGAAAAGAAATACAGAGAATACGAAAAGGCTTTGTTTCTTATTGCCGTAGGCTATCTCCATGACACGGAGGACGCAAAGGACTGCGTTCAGGAGGCAGTTTTTTCAGCCTACAAAGCGTATGACAGGCTGAAAAACAAAGGCCTTTTCAAGACATGGATAACGCGTATAGTAATAAACAAATGCAAAGACTGCCTTAAAAAAAGGCGGTATCATGCGGAGCTTAACGACAGCATGAATGTGTTTTACGATCTGCCCGACTCGGAGCTTGAAATAATAGACGCATTGTGCAGGCTGGACGAAAAGCTTTCTCGGTATATCACGCTCAGGTTCTATAACGATATGACATACGAGGAAACGGCAAGGGCGCTGAAACAGCCCGTTTCCACCGTAAAATACAGGACAAAAAAAGCACTTACAAGACTTAAAGAAATTTTGGAAGGAGATGCCGGCATATGAAAATATATGACATGGAAAAAAGGCTCAGACTTCATGCGGAAGCGGTTAAGAATGCAATAGAACTTTCGCTTGATATTGAAAAGGAGGAAATGACAATGAAAAAAACTAAGTCAAAATTTAATAAAGTATTTGCGATAGCGGCAGCCGCAATATTAGTATGCGGAACGACAGCCTTTGCGGCATACAGGTATATGAGTGCATATGAATTTGCAAACAGGCTGGGCGAAAGCACGCTTGCCGACTATTTCAAAGAAACGGGAACAGAATATGAAACCGTTACAGACGGAAAGTACAAGGCTACATTTTTAGGAACGGTATCGGGAAAAAAATTGAAAGATATTGATACGGATAACCCCGAAGAATATCATACAGACCGCACCTACGCTGTTGTGGCAGTCGAGAAAACCGACGGCAGCGACATGAGCTATGACGACAACATCTGTATAACGCCTCTGATACAGGGCTACAAGCCATGGCAGCTGAATATAGCCGTTATGAACGGCGGATATTCTCAGCAGATAATTGACGGCGTACTCTACAGAATGATAGAATGCGACAACATTGAATATTTTGCTGACAGACAGATTTATATGGCTGCTGCGGATATGACATTTATAGACAACAGACCCTTTAAATACGATGATGACACGGGGCTGATAACCGAAAATGAGGAATATGAAGGCACAAACATACTGTTTGAGCTGAAATTTGATAAGGCAAAGGCGGATAAACAAAGAGCGGAGGAATATCTTAAGGAAATAGGCTTTGCTGCAGCAGACTAAAATAAAAAAACATCGGCAGGTTATGCCGATGTTTCAGATTGTCGAAAAATTCAAAAAAAAATGTTATATTCGGGCGTGCAATGCACGCCCCTACAAACCACAATGCGAGCTAATCACTCGTAGGGGCGAGCATTGCTCGCCCGCTAAATTTCATACAATAAAGTGTTTATCAACACGCAGAAACATCGGCAGGTTATGCCAATGTTTTCTGTTATACCAATATTCTCTTTGCGCCCACATATGTTCTTGTGGAATAGTTATCATAAAGGCTTGAAATCATAACATTTCTTGTTGCGGCATGTATATACTGACCGTTGCCTATATACATACCCACATGAGAAACGCCTCTGCCTCCCGTATTAAAGAACACAAGGTCGCCTGCCCTCAGCTCTGACTTGCTGACAGATACGCCGTTTGAGGCATACATGGCGCTTGAGCTTCTGTTGAGCGTGATGCCGTAGTTTTTGTATATGCTGTATACAAAACCCGAGCAGTCAACGCCCGATGTAAGACTGGTGCCTCCCCATACATAGGGAGTACCTAAGTATTTCTTTGAAAAGCCTGCCATTTCCTCGCCAAGCTTTTCCATAGGGTCTATGTTATCGGGCTTATCGCCGTTTTTAAATGTAACATTTGTGCAGTAAACATATCCTGTGTTTCCGTCATCGTCCTGTACATATACCCAGCCGTATTCCGTGCCGAGCACAGTAAGGTTATAGCCCGAGGGCAGAAGCCTTACAAGCCTTGAATCGTTTGATGAATCCGACTTCATATCCACCGACGCCTTACACGTAACATAAATATCAGCATCCGTATTTTTTACGGGCATAGCGTTTAATATTTCTCCGCTTGAAATAAGCTGTGAAAAAACATTTTCCTCGGCACGCACTGCCGTATAAGACATGCCTGCCGCCACAAGCGCTGCTGCAGCGCCTGCCAATAACATATTATACAACTTCATAAATATCACTCTCCAATATATTTGTTTCACACTTTAATTGTAATTATTAAAAGATGTTACGCAAATGTTACGAATGATATTCTATAACAAAATCAAGTATTTGTCAAGTTTTTAGCCTAAAATTTTAAAAGTTTTTGCGGAATTTGAAATATTTTGTAATAACTTTATGACAATTTATTATTAAAAACAGCTATAAAATATTAAGAATATTGCAGTGTAAAATTTCATATTTTATACCAAAACAGCAAAAAGCACCTCATTGCATAAATGAAGTGCTCTTTTTTTGTGCAAATCTGCTAAAAAACTATCGGCTGTATCTGTTTTCCCTCCATTGCAAGGCACAATGTATCATATATCCTGCTAAAATCCGCTATCATGGAAAGCGGTTTTTTAGCCGGATCATCCTGACCGAAGGGTACAAAATAAATATTTTTTCTTATCATGAGTTCTCCTATATTTTTAAGGCTTACCCCCAGGGCGTCATTTGTGGCAGGCGCAAGCACAAGCGGACGGTTATTCCTAAGATGCGCCTTGCACGCCATAGTCACGGGGGTATCGGTTATGCCGTTTGCAAGCTTTGCCATAGTGTTGCCCGTGCAGGGCGCGACCAGCATAATATCCAGCAGCTTTTGAGGACCTATGGGTTCAGCCTCCTTGATCGTTGATATTATTTCATTTCCCGTAATATCACATAGCTTTTCTCTGAAATCCTCTACAGTGCCAAATCTTGTGTTTATGCTGTCTGCATTATAGCTGAATATGGGATATATCCTTATTTTTCTTTTGCTGAGCGCTTCTGCCTCCCTGATCACCTCGGAAAAGGTACAAAAGGAACCGCACATACATAGACCAAGATTTATTCCCTGTAGGTCCATTGTATCACCTCCCTTTGTATTCTATGATTTAAAGGGGTATTAGGTGTTATTTTGTACAATGTCCGTTATGGCTGTCTTGAGTATCTGCGCCGCCGTGTATGGAGCCACCCTGCCGGGAAGCCCGGGACAGTACAGCACCTTTATATTGAGCTTGGAGGCATAGGCATAGTCCACGCCTCCGGGCGCCTGAGCTATATCTATTATGACTGCATTGCCGTTTACCTTGCCGAGCTTTTCGCCGTCAAGCATGAGCGCGGGAATGGTATTGAATATAAAATCATAGTCATTGAGCACAGCTCCGAGCTCTTTTATATCCACGCCGCTGCAGCCCGAGGCGTTTATATAAGCCTCATCACTCTTTTTTCTGAATGTAACGCTCACATCGGCTCCCATGCCTCTTAGCATAGCGCTCAATACCTTTCCGCACCTGCCGAAGCCCATAACAAGCACCCTGCTTTTAAAAAGCACCCTGTCGCTCTCCTGTATGGCTGTCATTATGGCTCCCTCAGCAGTCGGCACGGCATTGTTTATGGCTACCTCCTCCCTGTCAAAAATATCCTCCGCCCTTATGCCTCTTTCCTGCGCTCTTTGTTTCAGCTTTTCGGGAATAACTCCGCCCATGAGAAACCTTGCGCCCTGCTCCTGCATGGCGTCAAAAAGCTCGTCAAATGTTATATTCATCTCTCCGCACATATTTATACTCTCTCCGTCCTTTGAAACGGGTATGGGCAAAATAACGGCGTCTGCTCCCATAATGCATTTTTCAAGGCTTTCCTCACAGCCGATGTGCATATTGCCGTAAGCCGAAACTATGCAGCCGTCCTTTTCGAGAAGCTCCTTCAGTATCTTATATCTGTTGTCACCGCCGATGACGGCATATTTTGTACCATTCATAAAAATCACCCCTTTAAGCCTATGCCTGAAGGGGGTTGTATTATTAAGAAAAATATATTTTATATTTCACTTCGGCAGAACTATCACAGGCTTATCCTTCTTGGGTCTGTAAAGCACGAATTTGCGTCCTATCACCTGCACTACATCGGCTCTGGCTCTGCCGCCGCAGGTATCCGCAACGGCTCTGACCTCCTCCATGCAGTTGTCCAACACATTGCACTTTATAAGCTCTCTTGCTTCAAGCGCCTCGTCACAGCTTGCAACCACCTCGGGAGTGACTCCGTTTTTGCCTATGGAGACCACGGGGGTCAGCCTTGCTGCCATTTTTCTTAAAAAAGCTCTCTGCTTGCTTGTCATGTTCATCACCCTTAATTAATTGTAAAACTCAAATTCCAGATCGTATATCTTGACCGTATCGCCTTCGGCAATGCCCTTTTCCTCCAGAGCGGAAATAATGCCCTTCTCTCTCAGATATTTCTGGAAGAAGGCAAAGCCCTTTTCTGTGTCAATGTTGGTATAGCCCATCATTTTTTCAACGCCCGTGCCCTCTACTACAAAGTAATGCTCGCTGCAGCGTTCTATGGTGAAGGGCTCATGCTCTTCTGCCGTTCTTGCCTCAAGCTCGGCAAATTCGTCATATTCCTCCTCAAAAACTATGTCCTCGGGATAAGCCTTCAAAAGCTCCGACACCGCCATGAGCATATCGTCAAGTCCCGTATTTGTCGCGGCAGAAACGGGAAATACCTTTATATTCTCGGATTCGTATTTCTGCTTTATTTTTTCATAGTTTTCGTTAGCCTCGGGAATATCCATCTTGTTTACGGCAATAACGGTGGGTCTCTTTGAAAGACCCTCCTTATATTTCTCAAGCTCGGCGTTTATTTTTTCTATATTTTCAATGGGATCCGTGCCCTCAAGCGCCGCGCCGTCCACAACATGAATAAACACCTTTGTTCTCTCCACATGCCTCAAAAACTCATGTCCCAGGCCGATACCCTCACTTGCGCCCTCTATGAGCCCGGGGATATCCGCCATAACGAAGTCCTCGCCCCACCTGCTGCGCACAACGCCCAGATTGGGAGAAAGCGTGGTGAAGTGATAGTTTGCTATTTTGGGATTTGCATTTGTGACCATGGAAAGAATTGTGGACTTGCCGACATTGGGAAAGCCTATAAGTCCCACATCGGCAATGAGCTTGAGCTCCAGAATGACATCGTATTCCTTCGATGTCCTGCCTCTCTCGGCATATCTGGGCGCCTGTCTTGTGGGCGTGGCAAAGTGCTGATTGCCCTTTCCGCCCTTTCCGCCCTTTATGATGATTTTTTTCTCGCCGTTTTGCGTCATGTCCGCCATGACCTTGTTTGTGAGTGCCTCTCTTATGACGGTCCCTACAGGCACCTTTATTATGACATCCTCGCCGTCTGCGCCCGTGCAGTTGCGCTTTCCGCCGTCACCGCCCGGAGAAGCCTTGAACATTCTCTTATATCTGAAATCCAAAAGAGTGTTTACGCCCTCGTCAGCCACAAAAATGACATCTCCGCCCTTGCCGCCGTCGCCGCCGTCGGGTCCGCCGTTTGTGACATATTTGGCTCTGTAAAAGCTCACGGCGCCGTTTCCGCCGTTTCCGCCCTTTATATGGATCTTGGCTCTGTCTACAAACATTATGCCTCTCCTTTCATATATTCATATACTATTTTCTCCGCAAGCATCATTTTTATAAATTTCAAAAAAACTGACCCGAAATCAAACTCAGGTCAGCTTCATCTGTCAATATAAATTACTCGGCTATGGAATAAACAGAAACCTGCTTCTTATCCCTGCCCTTTCTCTCGTACTTAACTCTGCCGTCAACAAGAGCAAAGAGTGTGTCGTTGCCGCCCTTGCCTACATTGATGCCGGGATGGATCTTAGTACCTCTCTGAGTATAAAGAATGTTGCCTGCCTTAACGAACTGTCCGTCGGCTCTCTTTACGCCAAGTCTCTTGGACTCGGAGTCACGGCCGTTCTTTGTGGAACCAACACCTTTTTTATGAGCAAATAACTGAAGGTTGATCTTTACCATTTTTAGCACCTCCTGAATCATAAACTTTTATTTCGTTCTTATAGCTTTCTTCAATGGATCTGTAACCGAGAACAAGACTGTCCATAAGAAGCTCCGCCTTTTTTTCATCATCAAAAGCTGTGATGACAAGCACGGCATCGCCTCCGTCCGGAGCGCACTCGTAGCTGAAGCTTGCCTTTGTGAAAGCCTCTATGCTGTTGCGTGTATTGAGCAGAAGTATGGACACGGCGGAACACACTATGGGGTCGCCATGCTCCGTTATATTCACTCCGCAGACCCTGCCCTCGTTATTTCTGATAATATTGACCTTTATCATTTTTATTCATCAGCCATTGATCTTTTCGATCTTTAACCTTGTGAAAGGCTGTCTGTGTCCGTTCTTCTTGTGGAAGCCCTTCTTGGGCTTATACTTGTAAACGATGACCTTCTTAGCCTTGCCGTCGCCTATTACGGAAGCATCTACACTGGCTGCCGATGCGTCTTTGCCGAACTTGAAGCTGTCGCCGTCGCATACTGCAAGCACATTGTCAAAGGTATACTTTGAATCAGCCTCAACACCTAACTTTTCAACGGTGATGATGTCGCCCTCGCTTACCTTATACTGCTTACCGCCTGTTTCAATAATCGCGTACATTCCCTTGTACACCTCCTTAAACAAAACTCGCCGAATTTGGTGTGATCGCTCAGCTTATAAACCTATTCGTGCGGCATAACAAAAGTATTATAGCATAATGAGGATATTTTTGTCAACCGTTTTTTTGTATTTTATAGATTTCATCAAGCTGTTTTTTCAATGTACCTGCCTTTACATATGGCGAAGCATCGACCTGCCGCAAATTATGTGCCGTTATTTCGTTATCTTCATCAAAACCGAGCACAAAATTTAAAGCAATACGATATATGATCTCCGTAGGTGCAAGACCATACACCTGTTTTTCAAATATATGCTTCAATCTGGCTTTGTTATCTGGATAAAGCGCGCTGATATTTGCGCTGTTATAAAGCCTCTTGACTATCTCTGCAATATAAAGACCCGATTTCATGTAAAGGTCTATAAATGTTTTGCCGGGGTCGTCAAAACAGCCCGGATTTTCCTTCTCCAGCATATCCACCATGTTTTTAACAACATTTTTGGGAGTAAATATCTGGTTCGTTTTCTGCGGCGGGATATAGTCGAAAATATCTCCCGAAAGATCAGAATCAAAATAATTGGCAAGCTCAGCACGCTTTTTCATAAATTCCTGCACAGCATCGTTAAACACCACTTCATCAAACAGATGACCGTCAAAGTGCTTCTTCTCGCCGCTTTCGGATATATAATCTCCGCCATCGCGAAGCATACGGAATTGTTCAAGCGTTACGCCCTGCCCATTCTGCGGATTTACGGTAACTTCCCAAAATACATCTTCCGGCACAAGAGTATCAAAATTTGCAAGGGTGGTATTTTCATTGCCGTATGCCATCAAAAATGCAGGGATAGTACGCGAAAAGCCACGGAGATGATCGCGGACACTGCCTTCAATGGAGTTTTTCTCTGCCTTCATTTTTTCGGTTTCTATTGTTTCAACAATAGTTTCTGCCGTCTTTTTAACGGTTTCATCACTGTGAAGTTTCTCATTGATATTTTTCACCATATCACGATAGCCTTGAAGCCGCATTTCATTATACTTTTCATCAATTTGTGTAATTTCTTCCATAGCGGCGCCGGATTGTTGTGCCTGCCGTATCTTATCATCGCGTTCTTTGGCTAATTGGTTATCGCTAATGGTATAATTACCATACACACGGTCAACAACAGCGTCCGTAGTTTCTTGAATTTTACGCTCCAAATGATTCTGTGTAGATTTTTTTAAATCGCTGCCATATTGCTCTCTTGCTGAGTCAATAAGCGTTTGTGCGATTGGCTTTGAAAACATATCATGTAATTTTTTAAGTTCATCCTTTTTAGGGTTTGAAATTGTTTCCTTGTCCTTCTGAATTTTATCCACGACTGCTGCCAGCTTTTCATCTACATCTGCATAAACCTTATCGCCGAAAATTTCGGCTGCCGTTCCTATGATCTGCTGTTTAGGGATCTCAACCTTGCCGTCTTCTCCTATATTCAATTCTTTAGCCGTGTTTTCATCTATATTGGCAGGAGGAAGTTTTTTGGGTTCCTCTATTGCCTGCATATTGTTGATAATATCTATTATCTCTTTAGGCGCGCCAAAAATTCCGCTGATATTTGCAAACAGGAAATTTGACATAAATCCACGCTCCACGACCTCTCTTGCGTGAATATGGCGCGGTATCGTAAGGACTTTTTCCGCATCAAGTTCTATCATTGAGCCTTCCTCGTCCTCACCGTATACGGGAAAGAAGTTCAAAAGTTCTCTGACATGCTTTTTGCGGCTGTCAAAGTCGCCTTTATCGCCCGATGTTTCGGGTATAAGGTCGTTTGCAAACTGCTCAAATATTTTAAGAGTACGGGCGGGGTCAAAGTCAAATACATAGGCGTTCTGCTTTCTGTAGGTATTACCGTCGCCGTCCGTAAACAGACATGGATTCTGTGCGCGGAAAGCTGCCTGCATATAGAGCGCAGGACTTGCCATATTCGACAACATAAGAACAGCCGTCCATTCGGGAATAGTTACGCCCGTGGTAAGCTGACCAACGGATAATGTAATAGTCTTGTCGCACTCTGCAATAGCTTTTGTTACTTTATCAAAAGACTTTTCATTCTCGTCATCATCGTCTAACTTTCCGTCGCCTGCCGCAAGTATAATTTCATAGTCCTTGAATATAGGATGCAGTTTCAGCTTCTTTGCAAGAGCCTTTGCGCTTGCCACACGGTTTAATATCCAGAATGTGTGCTTCAATTCATTACGAAGTTCAGGCGTCGAAAAAGGAAACTTCTCTTGCCTTGTCAATGCGTCAAGAAATTTATCAACATCTGTATCATGCAAAAATTTACCCTGCTCGTTTGTTTTAAAAAATTCATTCAAATCAAAGGCAAATTCTTCTATGTCGTTGTCCGCAAGTTCTATGCCTTTTTTTACTTTATCGCGAACAATATCGGACATCTGATAAGTAAAAAGAGAAAGTCGGGGCAAAACCTCATAAGGATTTTCTGTCTCGCTATGGTTATCCCAATCACGCTTCTTTTTCTGTTCGTCTGCATATGTCCAGTTATATATGGCACTTTCGGGGAATTTATCATTGGCAAGAGCCTTGAAAGGAGTACCCGAAAGATGCAAAGTCCACTTTCTGCGGATACGGTTAAAGGCAGTATCCGTCTTATATGTATCTACGCCTTCATGCGCTTCGTCCACAATAAGAATATCCCATGTAATACCTTTTTCATCGCTAACTTCGGAAAGTTTATCATAATGACCTCCGAAATAGATCGAACCTTTCAAATCCTGCAAACTTACAAACTCAATACAACCTTTTGTATCTTCATCAATTATATCTAAATATTCTTCACGGCTGTATACGAACTTCTTATCCTTTATTCCATCTACATTGCTCACAAAGATATAGCCTGACTGTGGACCAAAAAATGTTTCATAATCCGAATACCATGAATTGGCTATTGCGGGGCGATTAGTTACAATAAGAATATTATGTGCGTCCAGTTTCATGCATAGGTCATAGGCTGAAAGCGTTTTTCCGAAACGAGGTTTTGCGTTCCACAAAAATTCGGCTTTTTCCATACCATTAAAATAATCCGCTGTTTTCTGTACAGCCTCTGCCTGTTCATCACGGAGTTTATAGGGTATAACTGCGTCTGCGTCTTCTTTGTATAGTGAACCGTGATTCTGAGTAAAATCTATAAAATTTCCACGGGCTGTGTTTGGCTCAATATAGAACCATTCTGTGCCCGTTTCGCGTTTAATGTCAAGTTTTTTAAGATAAGCGTGAAAATCCTTATCGGTAAATGTTCCGTAAGGTTCCGTCATGAATGACGCGCGCATAGCCCAGCAAGTTTTGTGTTCAACACCAACGGTATGTGTCTGTTCTTTTATACGGGTTTCTACATCACGCTCTGTAAAACCTATCTTTGTCCAGCCGTCATGTGCAGGCACTCCGGGAGTGATATAGGCATAGCACTGCGGTATAACTTTTGTGGTAGTTTTGATATTTATTGCTGCCATTACGCCATCTCCTTTACATGAGTTTCAATAAAATCTATTTCTTCTTGACTTAAGCCATATTTTTTATATAACTGTTTGTCAATGTCGGATATAGATTTTGTCCAGTCAATATCGGAAGATGAGGTAAAGTCTTGGAGAGGGACATATTTCCACTTTTCGGGTGGATTATCCTGTGTAATTTTTAAAACGCCAAGCAGCACTCTGGCAAATTTACTTTTTACATATTTCATACAAGCATTTGCTTCACTTTCGGTTTCAAAACAACCAATTGAAATAAATGTTTCCGTATGTCCGATCACAGGCTGTCCGATCACAGGCTGTCCGATCACAGGCGTAGACAATACTTCGCCTAAAGCACCCGAACCATTTGCCTTTGGCACAAATACTTTGTATTTATATAGATTATCAACCTTGTTTACATAATCTTTCCTAAACCAACGATATACACGAGAGCCGCGCAACAGTCCATAGATCTGTATATAATCATTATTGTTTTTTGGCAAATCTTCTGTAAATAACATGGGAAGTCGCTCAAATGAACTTGAACTGATACGGGAATCTGTAAACTGTTTCATTTCTGAGGGATATTCAGCATAAATTTTTTTTGAGAACCTATACAGTCCACGATTATAAATAATATCGCTTAATGAAAGAAAATCTATGTGATTTCTTACACGCTTTAAAATACCGTTGAGTTCACCAAACATTGTGTAAATCTCTATTGCCCCAAAATTCTTTTCTTTATCCCTATATGTAACGCTTACCCCCCCCCTTAATATCAGTGTTAGGGAATATATTACAACTGTTTTGTTCGTGGTAAAGCACCTTTAAGTGTGTATCTTCAAGCATCTTTTTATTCCATGGCTTTGGCGTACCTCCTGCATTAAATAAAAATCTGGCAGGATGTATCATTTCAACTCTATCGGAAATTTTATAAGCTTCATCCAAAAACAAGTGATATACAGGAGGGGCAAATGTTTTCTGTTCCCCTGTGGTTTCATCCTGATACGGCGGATTACCAATTACAAAATCAAATTTCATACCTTTCCCTCTTTTCTTAATATCTCTGAATTCCATTGATTTGCCTGCACGCCAGTCATATACTCTGCAATATGGGCTTTCATTTTCTGTTACATTGTCATCGTCAAAGAGCGACATCTGCAAAGAATCATCATGCGGCGCGCCGCACGGCGTTGTGTCCTGCAAGCCGTCCATCTGCCAGAAATTCCAGCATATAATATTGGCAAGCTTTTTTAATTCTCTTATTGTTGCCTTTCTTTTCCATTTTGCTTCAACATGGTCGCAGAATGTATATATCATATTTATTCTTGCAATAAGCAAATTGTCGCCTTGATATTCATAGCCATAAACACTTTGGTATGCTCTTATTGCCCATTTGAGCCAATCTTCTTCGTTGTAGGTATTTTCCCCAACTACCCTCAGTTTACGGTCAAGAATGCCTATTCGGTCGTCTATCGGTATGACCTCGCCCGTGGAAGTATCATATCTTGAAACTATGTAGGGCGCTTCTCCACAGGTTATTTCGAGCCGTCTTGAATCCACATATGCCTTCCAGTCCTTCCCTTCGGGGAATTCAGCAGGCTTTATGTTTGTTATCCAAGCCGTAGGGCTTTCAAAATTGAATACATTTTCATGTCCGAACCACTCGGCATCGCAATAATTTATCATCTTGTTGACTATCCAAGCAGGGGTGAACACCTCCGCCTTTTTGCGTGTGCGTCTGACCTGCTCGGCTGATGTTTTGTATATCCTCGGCTGTATATCACAGGAATTTATGCCCAGCAAGGCAGTTTCTGTCATTTGGGATTCGGCTGTGTATTCTTCCCCATAGTCAATGTAGCTGTCGGAAGCAAATATTATATTCTTTTTTGTGGTCTTGTCCTGCAAAAGATATTTTAGTATGTCTTTAATAGGATAAGCTTCTATTAATATCAATTCATTCAAACTTTAACACTCCCGAACAAAAAATTGGCAACAAATACTTATTATAAGTATAACAAAAAACAAAAAAATATACAAGTTCCTTAATCCTGAAACTTGCATATTTTTACAAATTATTTTATCACCGACTGTATAAACGCCCGTGTTCTCTCGTTCTTGGGGTTGTTGAATATCACCTCGGGGGTGTCGTCCTCTGTAACAACGCCGTCATACATGAATATTATCCTGTCGGCGACCTCTCTGGCAAAGCCCATTTCATGGGTAACTATCACCATTGTTATGCCCTCCTTGGCAAGGTCTGCTATGACATTCAAAACCTCGCCCGTAAGCTCGGGGTCAAGAGCTGATGTGGGCTCGTCAAAGAGTATGATCTCCGGGTCTCTCATGAGGGCGCGCGCTATGGCGACTCTCTGCTTCTGTCCGCCCGAAAGCGTTGAAGGCATTACATCGAGCTTGTCCTCTAAGCCTACCTTTTTAAGCATTTCAAAGGCGAGCTTTTCTATTTCCTCCTTTGTGCCCTGCTTGTTGAGCATGGGCGCGCACATGAGATTTTTCTTTACGCTCATATGCGGGAAAAGATTGAAGTGCTGAAAAACCATTCCCGCCTTTGAAAGTATCCTTGCTTTTTCCTTGTTGTGGGGATATTTTCCATCCTTGCAGAGATATTCCCCCGCTATCTTCACCGTGCCCTCCTCAATGGTCTCAAGGTCTATAAGACTTCTAAGAAACGTGCTCTTGCCCGAGCCCGAGGGACCGAGCACAGCCACTATCTCGCCCTTTGATATGTTGAGGTCTATGCCCTTAAGGACTTCAAGAGAGCCGAAGCTTTTTCTCACATTTTTAGCCTCTATTTCGTACATATTTCACCCTCCTAAAAGTCAAATTTCTTTTCAAGCTTCACAAACAGAGCGGACAAGATGTAGCTTAATATGAGATAAAAAGCCGCAGCCACGGCATAAGCCGAAACATTTGTAGTTCTGTTTACGATGGTGTTTGTAACCTTGAGCAGGTCGGAAAGACCCAGCGTTGTTATAAGCGCGGTATCCTTAAGAAGTATAATGGTCTCGTTTGCCACGGCGGGCAGAGATATTCTGAACATCTGAGGCATAACTATCCTGAAGCGCGTCTGCATATCGCTTATGCCGAGCACCTTTGCCGCCTCATACTGTCCCTTGTCCACGGAGAGTATGCCTCCTCTGAATATCTCGGCAAAGTACGCCGCATAGTTGAGTATAAAGGCAATGGCGCCCGCCGTAAATCTGTCGTCTATGACAAGGTATTTGCCCACAACTGGTATGAAGGGCAGACCGAAATAAACAAAGAATATCTGCAGGAGCAGGGGCGTGCCTCTCATGATGAGTATATAAAAAGAAATCACCTTGCTCAGCGCTGTATTTTTGCTCATTTTAAGGAAGGTAAGCACAAGCCCAAGGGGTATGGACAATATTATTGTAACTATGAAAAGCTGTATTGTAAGCTTTACGCCCGTGAGCATCTGCAAAATCCAAGCTGTAAGATCCATATTTTTCCTCCTGATTTATACGGTGTCAAAAAACGGGCAGGCATAAGCCCGCCCGTTTGAAATGACTGCACATTACTCATCCTTGCCGTTTATAACGATGTCCTCGCCGAACCACTTCTCGGATATTGAAGCGGAAACGCCCTCATCATAAAGCTCGTCAAGCGCCTTCTGGAGCTTTTCCAAAAGCTCTGTGTTGCCCTTCTTTGCCGCAACGCCGTAAACCTCCGAACCGAAGTCCTCATCGAGGATGACAAACTTTTTGTCGGGATTCTGAGCAAGATAATATCTTGCTACTACCTGGTCTGCAACAACTGCATCGACTCTGCCTACCTCAAGGTCTGCAAGAGCAAGAATGTTTGTATCGAACTTAGGCATATCTGCGAAGCTGTTATGTATCTCGTCAGCCTCAACAGCATCAACAGCTGACGAACCGTCCTGAACGCCTACTACCTTGCCTGCAAGGTCAGCCTTTGTCTTTATGTCGGAGCCTTCGTTTACTATTATTATCATCTTGTTGTCAAGATAAGGCTTTGTGAAGTCCATAGCCTCAAGTCTTTCGTCCGTGATAGAAAGGCCGTTCCATATGAGCTGTATCTTGTCGGAGTTGAGCTCAAGCTCCTTGCTGTCCCAGTCGATAGGCTGGAATTCGATCTCAACGCCCATCTTCTCGGCTGCTGCCTTTGCAAGGTCGATATCGAAGCCCACTATCTCGTTGTTTTCATCTCTGAAGCCCATAGGCGGGAACTGGTCGTCAAGACCTACGATTATCTTTTCGCCCGTTGAAGCTGCGCCGTCCGCATCTGCCGTTTCATCGGAAGCGTTATTTCCGCAGCCTGCTGCGCCGAGGCATAATGTCATTGCAAGTAAAATGCTTAAAAATTTTTTCATTGTGATTTTCCTTCCTTTTTGAAATTTAAGTCTTGTTAAAATAAACTCATAAAAATAATATACCACACTTTAATAATTCTGTCAATTAAAGTATTAAAAAAACAGCGTATCTTATTGAAAATTTTTGTGAACGGGTGTATACTAATATAAAAAATCAAGGAGGCAGACCATGAGCTACGAGGTCAAAAAAAGCGAGCTTGTCTACAAGGGCAAGGTTTTCAGCATAGAAAAGGACATAATCACTCTCCCCGACGGCAGAGAGACCACAAGAGAGACCGTAAGGCACGGCGGAGCGGCGGCAATGCTCCCCATAGACGACGAGGGAAAAATAATATTTGTAAGGCAGTACAGACATTCGGCAGGCTTTGAAACACTTGAGATACCCGCAGGAACGCTCGAAAAGGGCGAAGATCCTTACGACTGCGCCGTGAGGGAGCTGGAGGAGGAAACATCATACAGGGCGGACAAAATGACATTTATGTTCAAAATGTATTCCTCCATAGGCTTTTGCAGCGAAGTGCTCTATATATACAGAGCCGAGGGGCTCAAAAAGGGCAGCTTCAACATGGACGATGACGAGTTTATAACATTGGAGCGCTATACGCTTGACGAGAGCACACAGCTTATATATAAGGGCGAAATATGCGACAGCAAGACTATAGCCGCCATATTTGCATACAAGGACTATATATCGCAGAAATAAAGGAGAAAAGCCATGTTCAGACAAATGAGGAGAAACAGACAACAGCTTCCTACCAAAGAATGTATCGACATACTCAAAAATTCAACATCGGGAGTGCTTTCGGTCATAGGCGACGACGGCTATCCCTACGGCGTGCCGTTAAGCTATGTATACGACAGCGGAAGGCTTTATTTCCACTGCGCCAAAGCGGGACATAAGCTCGACGCAATAAAGAAATGTCCGAAGGTGTCCTTCTGCGTTGTGTCAAACGACGATGTGATACCCGAAAAATACACCACGGCTTTCAGAAGCGTTATAGTTTTCGGCAAGGCGAGAATACTTGAAAGCAACGATGAGATATACCGCTCCATATACGCCCTTGCGGAAAAATATAATCCCAAGGGAAGCGGCGAGGAGCATAAAGCCGAAATAGAAAAATTCTACGACGCGCTCTGCATGATAGAGGTAGAAATAGAGCATATGACGGGCAAGGAAGGACTGGAGCTTGCAAAAATGAGGGAAAATTATAAGCCTTGACAAAAATGAAAAAAGATGTTATTATAAGAATACAAAAGGGAGCAACATAAGTTGCACCCCAAAAATAAAGTTGTTATTAAAATAACCGTCTATTTCTCAGGTAGGACGGTTATTTTGCTATGTACGCCAAGATAATTATAATTAAGGTCAATAAAAACACATATTCATAATAATTCATGGGCTTTCACCCCTTTCCGGGGTAAAATTGCAACCGTCACTTCCCTTTTGCAGCCTTTCGGCAAAACTATTATAACACAGATTTATAAATAATACAAACAAAAAAACACAAAAAAGGGCGGATATCCGCCCTTTCAGCCTGTCGAAAAAGTATCAATTGACACAAAAAATGAAAGGCTAAATAGTTTGCACTATCAAAAAAGCGTCGCAGACTAAAATCCGCAAGGCGAGCTTTGCCCGCCTGAGGACAGGAACTTTTCTGTGATTTTGGCATTTATGCCAAAATTGCGGAAAACACGGCTGGTTCCTTCCTTAGCCTAACTGAAAGAAATGCCAAAAAGCATTTCTTTCAAGCGTGTCGATTTTATCGACACGCAAAAAAGGGCGGATATCCGCCCTTTTTTAATTATGTAAATTACTCCTCGCTGTCAAGTACCTTGTAAACAAGAGCTGCCAAAACACCGCCGATGAGAGGCGCAACTATGAAAAGCCAAACCTGACTGAGAGCAAGTGAACCGCCATTGCCGCCTGCAAGAGCAGAAACAAGAGCAGGACCGAAGCTTCTTGCGGGATTTACGGATGTGCCTGTGATAGGCAGACCAAGAAGATGAACAAGGGTAAGCGCAAGACCTATAACAAGACCTGTTGTGCTTGTGAATTTTTCCTTGCTTGTTACACCGCAGATGGCAATAACAAACGCAAATGTAAGTACAACCTCTGCAATGAAAGCGCCCATAACGCCTATGCCGAGAGCCGAAGCCTCGCCGAAGCCGTTAGTACCCATGCCAAGCGTTGCGATCTGGCTGCCGAATACAGCAAGCAGAACGAGAGCGCCTGCAATAGCGCCTATGAACTGGCTTACTACATAAGCTATAAATTCCTGAACGGAAAGCTTGCCATTGACGAGCATTGCGATGGAAACAGCGGGGTTGATGTGGCAGCCCGATATGTTGCCGATAGAATAAGCCATTGCCACGATAACAAGACCGAAGGCAAGAGCTATGCCCACCCAGCCTGCGCCTGATACGCCTGCGCCGTCTACCATTCCGCCGTAAGTCATTGCTACGCCGCAGCCAAAAATAACAAGCACGGCAGTACCGATGAACTCAGCAATACATTTCTTTACCATAAAAAAACCTCCTTTTTGGAAATGCGGATGCATAAAAACACCCTATATTTTACTTATGCAAATATTATAACATAGTTTTAAGAATTTGTAAAGTTTTTTATGGATTTGTAAAAAAATATAGTGTATATATAAAAATTGCTCTCAAAACGAGAGCAATTCAGACTGTCGAAAAAGTATAAATATATCAAATATCAACCCTTCCACCAATTCATCGCAAAGCAAGCTTTGCTCGAATTGGTCCCCCTTCCCTTACGCCCTAATGGGCTAAAGGACGGCTTAAAATGTTTTAAATCCTAATAGTAA
>CANROO010000038.1 GCA_947632235.1 uncultured Clostridia bacterium | reverse complement strand
CGATGTCGTTCTCGTGCCCGACCCCTGCTATCAGATATTTTCGTTCGGTCCCATGATGGCAGGCGCTAAGCTTTATCATATGCCTCTTTTGAAGGAAAATAACTATGTTATAGACCTGAAGGCCATACCCGAGGATGTCGCAAGGCGCGCCAGAATAATGGTGGTGTCCTATCCCAACAATCCCACGGCATCCGTTGCTCCCGTGAGCTTTTACAATGAGCTTGTGGCATTTGCCAAAAAGTATGACATAACAGTCATCCATGACAATGCCTATTCCGAGCTTGTGTATGACGGCGGAAGGGGCATATCCTTTCTGGAGATCGAGGGCGCTTTTGATGTAGGCATAGAGTTCAATTCTCTTTCGAAGTCGTATAATCTCACGGGCTTAAGGCTTTCATTCGCTCTGGGAAATGCGGAGATAATAAAGCGCTTCAAGGCCTTCCGCTCTCAGATAGACTACGGCGTGTGCAGAGGCATACAGTCGGCTGCAGTTGCCGCACTCACGGGCGATCAGAGCTGTGTTGAAGCTCTCAGACTGGAATATAAGAAAAGGCGCGATACATTTATAGATTCTCTCAATGCCGTAGGCTGGAGGGTCGGGAAAACGCCTGCCACAATGTTTGTGTGGCTCCCCCTTCCCGAGGGCTATACATCATCCTATGATTTCTGCCTTGAAATGCTTGAAAAGGCAGGCGTGCTGGTCGTTCCGGGGGCTTCGTTCGGAGCTCTGGGCGAGGGCTATGTGCGTGCCGCCCTCGTCTGCCCCTGCTCCACGCTCAAAAGAGCCGCGGAGAATATAGGAAAAAGCGGTATAATAAAAAATGTGTAACACTTGATAGCCTTAAAAATATAATAATACAAGGAGGCAAAACTCCCGTATATTCGGCGGAGGCAATCCCCTCTCCTCTGTCGGCAAAAATGAAAGGACTGCGCATCAAATGCGGAGTTCTTTTTGTGCTTTTTTACAGATAACAGCAATGTTATGTGTGAATATATTATGGAAATATATTAAATTTTTATATTTAAATAAAAAAACTATTGTAAAAGTTGTAAAAATGTGTAATAATATCATTATGGATAATTGGATAACAAGGCTCTTTTTTGAAAAAAGAGTCGGGGGAGGTAGACTCTGATGAAAACAAATAACGATTCTGAAAAAACTGTTTACGAAAGGCTTTTTCGGATAATCGGAGAGGATAATCCGGGCAAGGAAGCCATTGTTTTAAACAGAAAACAAATTGAAAATGTATTTTCGGCCATTCCGGGCGGACTTGTTATGTACAAGCTCCGGGGCGAGGATACGGAAATGCTGTACATATCTCCCAATGTTCTCGATCTGCTGGGCGTAGATCCCGAAAGCTATGACAAGGTAGCCGGCAAAATGTCTGACATTGACAAAATTTTCACGCTCGACAGGGAGCATATGAGAGAGGTAGTACAGAGATCTGTTGAGGAAGGCAAGGATCTCAGCTTCAATATGAGAGTCATCAACAGAAACAGGGAGCTTGTGTGGCTCAATGTAAACGGCGCCGCCCTTAAGCAGAAGGACGGGTCCGTCATTTGCTGCGGTGTTGTACACAATATAGACCTTTATTCAAAGCCCTATAAGGACATACTTGACAATGTGGACGAGATAGCCTTTGTAATGGACTTTAACACCAAGGAAATACTCTATGCCAACAGGAAGCTTAGAAAGACTTTCTTGAATGATGAAAAGCTCAAGGCAGGTCAGACCGTATACGAGATATTCAATGAGGGCGACAAGGCATGCGAGCTGTGCGATACCGATAAATTCAAGAATCAGCCCAACATATCGTATGAGATGCGCTACAAGGGCAGAAATTACGATGTGCTGAGCAGTCACATCATATATTATAGCAGAGAGCTTGTCATAACCTGTATGGCTGACGCCACGGAGAGCAAGATGCTCAAGACCAACTTTGACGCTACCGTTGAGATGATGACCTGCGGAAGAGTGAAGTGCATAAAGGACACGGCGTTTACCGTTGTAGAGGCAAATGAGAATTTCTACAACATGATAGGCTATACTCCCGAGCAGTTCAAGGCGGAGAAGAATAACAGCTTTGCATCCCTCATCCCCAAGACGCAGGTGGCTCAGATAATAAGCAGTGTAGACCACAACCTTGTGAGCACGGACTACACCAAGTCCGAGTTCTGCTTCAGACGCAGGGACGGCTCCGTGAAGTATGTCATAGACCAGAGCGCCTTTGTTGTGGAGGACGGACAGGAGTATATCTATTCCACATTTATCGATATTACCGAGAGAAAGCTCAAGGAAACGGTAGTGGAGGAAAGATATCAGCAGGAGCTCAAGCACAAGAGCGCCGTGCTTAAAAATCTGGTGGCTTACTGTGAGATAAATGTCACACAGGACATGATAATAGACTGGAGCAGCCGTTACGGTGACGAATCGCGCGTAAAGGTCGGCATGACCATAGAGGAATGCCTTGCTCACCTCGGCCACGGCGAAACTCTCACAAAGGATACCTATAACTTCCTTTCAAAGAGGATAGACAGGAATGTGCTTTTGAGAAGCTATAACAGGGGCAACAAAAACCTGTTCTATGAATATTTCTTTAAGTATGAGAGCGGTTATAACCTCTGGATGTCGCTTGAAATAAGCCTCAGAGCAAATCCCTCAAGCAAGGACATAGAGGCGTTCATATACTTCAAGGACATAAACAATCACAAGCAGATATCTATTGCCATCAATCAGGAGGTTTCGGAGGAATATGAGGTCGTTGCCTGCATAGACGCCGTACACGGCTCTATTGTAAGGAGCATAATGGACAATGCCTCGGATAAGGAAATGACCGTATTCTATCCCGATTATGCCGATGAGATAGAAAAATATATCACAACTCTGCTCATGCCCGAGGACAGGGAGTTCATACGCGAGAGAACCTCTATATTGAGAATAATGAGCGAGCTTGAAAGCAGGAATATTTATTCCTTCGTCTTCCCCGAAACGGGAATAGACGGCATATGCCGTTATAAGAAATTCAAATATTCCTACATGGATAAGGACAAGAAGCTCATACTCTGCACTCAGCGCGATGTCACGGACATTGTGGAGGACAGGGTCCTGACTTCTACGGTGCAGGAAAACGGAGAAAAATTAGACAACGATGTTGCCGCCGAGCAGTATCTGCAGAAGTATAAGCAGATAGGCGAGGAGATATTGAAGCACGCGCATATAAACAGCCTTACGAGCCTACTGAACATAAACGGCTTCTGTCTGGAGTGCAAGAAGCTCTTTGCCGAGAATCCCGATAAGAATTTCTTTATAATAAAGAGGGATCTGAATAACTTCAAGGCATTCAACGAGCTTTACGGCAGAAAAGCGGGCGATGAATTCTTAAGCTATGTCGGCAGACATTATAAGAAGATAATCTCCGACAAGGGAGGCTGCTGCGGTTATCTCGGCGGAGATGACTTCATAGCCTGCTATGCGGGAGACAAGATAGAGAGCATAGAGACCGTCACGCATCAGATACAGGAAATAGTGGACTCTTATCCCATAGATTACAAGTTCATACTGAGCACGGGTATATACATCGTAAACGACAAGAACATACCCGTAATCACCATGTGCGACAGAGCCGAAATAGCTCTCAATCAGGCTAAAAAAACATTCACACCCTTCTGCATATATGACGAGGGTATCAGAGCCGATATAATAAAGACGCAGGAGATAGTAAGGGACTTCCCCGAGGCATTGAAGGAAAGACAGTTCCATATGTACCTTCAGCCCCAGTACAATATGCTCAACGGCAAGATAGTCGGAGCGGAGGCTCTTGTAAGGTGGATACACCCCGACAAGGGCATAATATCCCCGGGAAACTTCATCCCCGTTTTGGAGCAGAATGCGCTCATAGCTCAGCTTGACAACTACATAGCCGAGGAAGCGTGCAGAGTTATGTCGCTTCTTAAGAAGGCGCTGCCCAGCGTAGAACCGCCCACCATAGCTATAAACCTTTCAAGAGCCGATCTTTTCAGACCAAGGCTTATTGAGGAGCTCAACGCGGCAAGAGCCAAGTACGACATACCCACAAAGGATCTTCGTCTGGAGATAACCGAGTCGCTCTATGTTGAACAGCCCGAGGTCATGATAAGCGTTGTGGACGATCTCAGAAGGATAGGCTACAGTGTTGAGATGGACGACTTCGGAAGCGGTTATTCATCGCTCAATACTCTTAAGGATATATCAATAGACCTGCTCAAGCTGGATATGGTATTCCTTTCGGCCGTCAACACCAGGAAGGGCGCAAAGCTCGTGGAATCAGTAGTATATATGGCAAAGATGCTCAATATCCCCGTTCTTACTGAGGGTGTTGAGACCAAGGAACAGATGGACTTCCTCACAAGCATAGGCTGTAAATATGCCCAGGGCTATTACTTCGCAAAGCCCATGCCCATAGAGGACTATATTAACCTGCTCATGTCGAGCGAGTTTGATAAGATCAAATAATATTTTTTGAGAAAAAAGCCGGTACGCAGAAATGCGCTCCGGCTTTTTTAATTGTTTATTTATTAAAATTTTGCCTCTAATTTCAAGGTTTTGTTGCACTGTATGTGGCAACACTATTACTAGACTGTTGTTTTAAAATAAAAATTCGGAGGTCAGCAATGGAAAAGCTCATTATAAACGGAGGCAACAAATTAAACGGCACGGTCAGGGTGTCGGGCTCCAAAAACGCAGTGCTCCCCATACTTGCCGCAACACTTCTGATTCCCGACACCTGCTTTATATATAATGTACCCGAGCTGAGAGATGTATATACCATGCTTGAACTTTTAAAATATTACGGCGCCGAGGTGGAGGCAGGCGAGTGCATAAGGATAAACTGCTCTGCTATACAGAACCGTCCGCCCAGCGCAATGGTGAGGGACATAAGGGCGTCGTTTCTTATCGTAGGCGCTCTTTTGGGGAGATTCGGCAAGGTGTCTATGTTCATGCCCGGAGGCTGCAAGATAGGTCAGCGCCCCGTAGACCTTCATTTAAAGGGCTTCGGCGCTCTGGGAGCAAGCCAGTCTTTGGAGGGTGGAATAATTGACATAAACGGTAAATATCTTAATGGTGGGGAGATCTATCTGGATTTTCCGAGTGTCGGGGCAACGGAGAATATAATGCTCGCCTCCGTCACGGCCAAGGGTAGGACAGTCATAAGCAACTGCGCTGCGGAGCCCGAGATAATAGACCTTGCAAATTTCCTGAATAAGGCAGGAGCTAAAATAACGGGCGCAGGAAGCGATACCATAGTTGTGGAGGGTACGCCCGTGCTTTCGGGCGTGAGCCACAGCATAATTCCCGACAGGATAGAAGCAGGCACATTTATGCTTGCCGCGGCTGCCGCAGGCGGTGAATGCCGTATTGAAAACATAATGCTCGACCACATAAGGCCCGTTATGTCAAAGCTTCGCGAAATGGAGGTCGACATAAAGGAGGAGGAAAACGCCCTCACGGTATATGCCGACGGCATAGTGGTAAATACCGACATAAAGACTCTTCCCTATCCAGGCTTTCCCACGGATATGCAGGCGCAGTTCACGGCGCTCATGGCAAAGGGGCTCGGCACCGGAATTGTGAATGAAACCGTGTTTGAAAACCGCTTTATGTATGTGGGCGAGCTTATCAAAATGGGCGCAAATATAACCGTTGAAGGCAAGCTTGCCGTTGTGCGCGGAGTTGAAGGACTTGCGGGCGCGGAGGTGAACGCTACCGATCTGAGAGCAGGGGCGGCGCTCATCATATCGGCTCTTGCCGCCGAGGGCAAAACGGAGATAGGCAATATCCACTATATAGACAGAGGCTATGAGGAGATAGAAAAAAAGCTCTCTGCGCTTGGATGCAGTATAAAAAGGGTAAAGTATCCGCAATAAAAGAGGTGACAGCTCTGAAAAGAATAATATTCATGGTCATAAGCATTTTTGCAGTCATGCTTCCCGCATTTGCAATGAGGGACAGTGACACGCAGGCGGAGCAGGCTCTGCCCGTATGCAGTGTGGAATTTCTGAAAAAAGCCGAGGCCGCAGAGAATACGCAGTATAACAATAAAATCGACAGCACGCTTGAGGACTATGTTGTGGGCGTGGTAGCAGGCGAAATGCCCGTAAATTTTCCTCACGAGGCTCTCAAGGCTCAGGCAGTAGCCGCAAGAACATATGCTTTAAGACAGCTGAATGAAGACCCCTCCCTGAGCTATGACGACATAGCGCAGGCGCATACAGATATTGAGCGTATGCACTCCATGTGGGGCAAAAGCTTCGATGAAAACTATAATAAGATAAAAAACGCCGTATATTCTACGGCAGGCGAGATACTTGAATATGACAATAAGCCCATACTTGCCGTTTTCTGCTCCACCACTAACGGACACACGGAGGAATGCGAGAATGTGTGGACGCAGGACATACCCTATCTTTCAAGCGTGGAGTCCGAGGGCGACAAATATTCGCCCTATTTTGAGGACAGCCTTACATTGTCAAAGGAAAAATTCAAGGCAATATTCGGCAGCGAGGACATAGGCGAGGTCAAAAAAAGCCCTGCAGGCTATGTGCTCAATATAAAGATAGGAGGCAGAGAATACACGGGCGCAGGCGTAAGAAGTCTTCTGGGTCTGCGCTCGGCAAGCTTTGACATACAAAAAAATGCGGACGGCTTCACCATAAACACAAGGGGCTACGGTCATGGAGTAGGCATGAGTCAGTACGGAGCCTGCTATATGGCCAACAACGGAGCGGACTACAGGACTATACTCGGGCATTACTACAAATCGGCAATTATTAAAAAATTATAAAATATACATTATATTTGTTGAAAATATGCGGTTATTGTTATAAAATAGAAAGGACAGACACAAAATAATTTCTTTAATGTGTGCGGACGCAGGTCCGTATGCGGAAAACGGAGGATATTGCAATGGAAAGTGATAACCGTGATAATAACGACAATATAAAAAATGAAAACGGAGGAAAGGACAATTCGGATGCAAAGCTTTTTCTCAGAATACTTGTGGTCTCGCTTGTGTTCACCGTCATTTTCAATGTGGTGATGCACACCATATCTCTCAGGTCGCTGAGCGAGCTTAATTACAGCGATTTTGTAAATATGGTGGAGAAGGACAAGATAGAAAAGGTGGAGTTCCGCTCGGATATGCTTGTGGTATATCCCTATGCCGACAAGCTGGAGGAGGGCGACAAACAGCTCACATCGGGCAACAAGTACTTCAATGTGGGCAAAATATCCTATGACGAGCTTGTGCCCATACTCAGAGAGCACAATGTAGAGTTTTATTCGCCCATACAGTACAATTCGCCCATAATCTCATTTCTTGCAAGCTGGGTGGTACCCCTTGTCATAATGTATCTGGGCTTTATGTTCCTCATGCGCTTCGGCCTCGGCAGAATGGGTGCCGGCGCAATGGGCAAGTCGAATGCCAAGGTGTATATGGAGAAGGAAACGGGCGTTACCTTTGCCGATGTTGCAGGTCAGGAGGAGGCCAAGGAGTCACTTCAGGAGATAATAGACTTCCTGCACAATCCCGAAAAATACAAGCAGATAGGCGCAAAACAGCCCAAGGGCGCGCTTCTTGCAGGCCCTCCGGGCACTGGCAAGACGCTTCTTGCAAGAGCTGTCGCAGGCGAGGCAAAGGTCACATTTATGAGCCTTTCGGGCTCGGACTTTGAGGAAATGTTCGTGGGCGTGGGCGCATCGAGAGTGAGAGAGCTTTTCAAGAGCGCACAGCAGAACGCCCCGTGTATAGTGTTCATAGATGAGCTTGACGCGGTGGGTCAGAAGAGAGACAGCCGTTATAACTACAATGAGCAGACGCTCAATCAGCTTCTTTCCGAGATGGACGGCTTTGATTCATCGGGCGGTGTGGTAATAATAGGCGCCACCAACAGGCCCGAGGTCCTTGACAAGGCGCTTCTGAGACCCGGACGCTTTGACAGGCGCATAATAGTTGAAAATCCCGACCTTAAGGGCAGGGTTGCCGTTTTGAAGGTGCATATCAAAAATGTTAAGCAGGGCGATGACATAGACCTTGAAAAGATAGGCCTTGCCACAAGCGGAGCCAGCGGAGCAGACCTTGCCAACATAGTAAACGAGGCGGCGTTAAGGGCTGTAAGGCTCGGCAGGGACAAGATAATACAGGAAGACCTCATGGAGTCCGTAGAGGTGGTAATCGCAGGCAAGGAGAAGAAGGACAGGATAATGTCCGAGGAGGAAAAGAAGATAGTTTCGTTCCATGAGGTAGGACATGCTCTTGCAACGGCGCTTCAGAAGAACACTCAGCCCGTGCAGAAGATAACCATAATCCCCAGAACTATGGGCTCTTTGGGCTATACCATGCAGATGCCCGAGGAGGAGCGCTTCCTTCAAAGCAAGGACGAAATACTCGCGCAGATAACCGTTCTGCTTGCAGGCAGGAGCGCCGAGGAGATAGAGTTCGGCTCCGTCACTACGGGCGCGTCTAACGATATAGAAAGAGCCACTGACCTTGCCAGAAGCATGATAAGCCTTTACGGCATGAGCGACAAATTCGACATGATGGCGCTTGAAAGCATACAGAGCAGGTATCTCTCGGGCGAGAGAGTTGCCATTGTGGGTGAAAAGACGATAGCCGAGCTTGACAAGGAGGTGCTCTCCATAATAAGGGAGTGCCACGAAAAAGCCAAAAGACTGCTTCTTGAAAACAAGCAGGCGCTTGAGGAAATAGCCGAATTTCTCTGTGCAAGGGAGAATATTTCGGGCGAGGAATTTATGCAGATATTTAGAAAATATAAGCCCGAGGACAGCGAAGATGAAGCCGATAAAGCTGATGAAGGAGATAATGAGTGATATTGCTTCGGTGATATATCCGAATATATGTATAGGGTGCGGAAGCATTATGCCCTTTGGGAGCGGTATGATGTGCGACAAATGCATGGCGGAGTTCTGCGATAAACATAATGACAGGTGTCCCGTATGCGGAAGGATAATATACCACAGGGGCAAGTGCAGGGGCTGTAACAGCGAAAAGCTCTATTTCGACAGAGGGCACAGCTTGTTTGAATACAAGGACAGCGTGCGCAATGCCGTGCTCAGATGCAAATACAAAAATATGAAGTACATCGGCAGATATTTCGGAGAGCTCATGGCTGACTATGCCGAGAATAACGGCATGGGAGGCTTTGACATCGTTACCGCCGTTCCCCTGCATAAAAACAGGCTCAGACAAAGGGGCTATAATCAGTCCGAAATACCTGCCGTCATGGTGGCGTCAAGGCTTGGTACGCCCTGTGCTGCCGTGCTTGAAAGAGTTGTGGACACAAAGCCCCAGAATTCTCTCTCACGGGAGGAAAGGCTCAGGAATATAAGGCGCGCCTTTGCCGTAAAGGATAAGGAAGCGATAAAGGGCAAAAACATACTTCTCATAGACGATATTTATACAACGGGCGCTACAGTCAACGAGTGCGCAAAGGTGCTTAAGAAAAACGGAGCGGCAAGAGTGGAGTTTCTGACATTAAGCTGCAGGGCTGAGGACTAGTCTTCGCTTTCAACACTTAGTTTAAAGGCAGAGATGATGCGCTTGTAGCAGTCTTCGCACAGGTCAAAGCTATGTCTTTCGCCGTCCATACTGCTCCCGTAGCCCCAGCGCTTCTCCACGGAAAGATAATCGGTAGAATAACCGTATTGATTTTTTTCTATTTTTTTACCGCAGCAGTTACATCGTACTTCGGCTATTTTTTCCACCGTGTGCGTTTCCTTTTTGTAAAGCTTCACCGTTATCACCTCCGCTTATTTTTATAATATGAAAGTATTTTATTAACTTAATTATAAATCATTTATTCCGATTTGTATACAGACAATTAATTGAAAGGCTGTGATTATATGCCAAATTATAAGATTGATATGCATACCCATACCGTTGCCAGCGGACATGCCTACAGCACGGTCACGGAAAATGCAAAATATGCCGCATCCATAGGTCTTGAATATCTCGGCATAACCGACCATGCTCCCGCAATGCCCGGCTCCTGCGGTTATCTGCATTTTCTCAATCTCAAGGTATTGCCGCAGTACATAGACTGTGTAAAGATATTCAAGGGCATAGAGTTGAATATAATGGATTATGAGGGAAGGATTGACAAAGCTATATATAAGAAGATATTGAAAAGGCTCGATATTGTCATTGCAAGCCTTCATCTGCCCTGCATTGCGCCCGGCACGGAGGAGGAAAATACCTCCGCTCTGGTAAATGCCATAAAAAATCCCTTTGTCAATATAATAGGGCATCCCGGGGATCCGCGCTATCCCATAAACATAAAGGCGGTAGTCACGGCTGCCAGGGATAACAATACTCTGCTTGAAATAAACAATTCGTCCTTTGCCAAGGGCGGCAGCAGAGAAGGCGGGGAGGAGATAGTTACAGAGCTTTTAAAGGAGTGCAAAAAACAGGCGCTTCCCGTCATACTCGGAAGCGATGCGCATTATCACACCGCCGTCGGAAATTTTGACAACTGCAGGGATGTTTTAAGAGATGCCTGTATGCCCGAGGAGCTTATAATCAACTATAGCCCCAAAAAGTTTGATGAATTTATATCGCATAAAAAAGCGATTTCAAGAGAGCTGTAATATGGCTCTCTTATTTTTTTGAAAAAAATTGAAATTTCCTATTGACATGATATGAAAAAAATGGTATACTCATAAACATAAAACATATTAATTTACTATGAATAGTATGAAAGGAGCATAAAAATGGCTAAAATTTATAACAGTATGACGGAGCTTATAGGCAACACACCTATATTAAGGCTCAACAATTTCAATAAAGCCGAGGGCGTTGACAATATATACGCCAAGCTTGAATATTTCAATCCCGCAGGCAGTGTAAAGGACAGAATTGCCGCAGCCATGATAAAGAAGGCTGAGGAGAGCGGAAAGCTCAAACCCGGCGCAACGCTTATAGAGCCTACAAGCGGAAACACGGGCATAGGCATTGCCGCCGTTGCCACGGCTAAGGGCTATAAGGCTATACTTACAATGCCCGAGACAATGAGTGTTGAAAGAAGAAATCTTCTTAAGGCATACGGCGCTCAGGTAGTACTCACGGACGGCTCAAAGGGTATGACGGGCGCTATACAGAAGGCTGAGGAGCTTAACAAGGAAATAGAAGGCTCCGTAATACTCGGTCAGTTTGTAAATCCTGCCAATCCCGAGGCACATAAGCTCACAACGGGTCCCGAGATATGGGAGGCTACGGAGGGCAAGGTGGATATTTTCGTTGCAGGCGTAGGTACGGGCGGTACTGTCAGCGGTGTAGGCGAGTATTTAAAGAGCAAGAGAGCCGATATAAAGATTGTTGCCGTTGAGCCGAAAAGCTCTCCCGTGCTCACGGAGGGACACGGCGGAGCGCACAAAATACAGGGCATAGGCGCAGGCTTTGTGCCGGAAACACTCAATACGGGCATATACGACGAGGTTATAGCCGTAGAGAACGACGACGCCTTTAAATACGGCAATAGGTTTGCCAAGACAGAGGGCATACTTGTAGGCATATCCTCGGGCGCAGCTCTCTTTGCTGCGGTAGAACTTGCCAAAAGAGAAGAAAACAAAAACAAGAATATAGTGGTATTGCTTCCCGACACAGGCGACAGATACCTTTCAACGCCCTTGTTTGCGGATTAGCATAAATCGAAAGGAGAAGAATAATATGAGTAAAAAAACGAGAGAACAGAGAAATCTTAAATTTGAAACCTTACAGCTGCATGTGGGACAGGAAAAGCCCGATCCCGTCACGGATTCCAGGGCAGTGCCCATTTATCAGACATCATCTTATGTTTTCAGAAACTGCGACCATGCGGCAGCGCGTTTCGGTCTTGCCGATGCGGGCAATATTTACGGCAGGCTCACAAATCCCACACAGGATATATTTGAGCAGAGAATAGCCGCTTTGGAGGGTGGAGTTGCCGCGCTTGCGGTAGCTTCGGGCGCAGCTGCCGTTACATACACAATAGAGAATCTGGCTCAGAAGGGCGACCACATTGTTTCCGCAAAGAATATTTACGGCGGTACATTCAACCTTCTCGCGCATACTCTCCCGCAGTACGGCATAGACACAACATTTGTGGATATATTCAACTATGACGAGGTGGAAAACGCCATAAAGGAGAACACAAAGGCTGTATATATCGAAACTTTGGGCAATCCCAACTCCGATGTTGTGGATATTGAGAAAATAGCCGATATAGCCCACAGTCACAAAATACCCCTCGTTGTGGACTCTACATTTGCAACGCCCTATCTTGTGAGACCCATTGAATACGGCGCAGATATAGTGGTACATTCTGCCACCAAGTTCATAGGCGGTCATGGCACATCTGTGGGCGGTGTGATAGTTGACAGCGGAAAGTTTGACTGGGAGGCTTCGGGCAAGTTTGCATCGCTCACAGAGCCAAATCCCAGCTATCACGGCGTAAGCTTTACAAAGGCTGTAGGTCCTGCCGCTTTTGTCACAAAGATAAGAGCCATACTCTTAAGAGATACGGGCGCTACAATATCTCCCTTCCATGCCTTTTTCTTCCTCCAGGGACTTGAAACGCTTTCTCTCAGAGTGGAAAGACATGTTGAAAATGCTCTTAAGGTGGTTGAATATCTTTCAAAGCATCCTCAGGTGGAGGCTGTTCACCATCCGAGCGTATCGGAGGATGCAAGCCAAAGAGCGCTTTATAATAAGTATTTCCCGAAGGGCGGCGGCTCTATATTCACCTTTGAGATAAAGGGCGACGAGCAGAAGGCAAAGGACTTCATTGACAATCTGGAGCTGTTTTCACTCCTTGCCAATGTCGCCGATGTCAAGTCGCTTGTTATTCATCCTGCGACTACCACTCACAGCCAGTGCACGGAGGAAGAGCTTTTAAGCCAGGGCATAAAGCCCAATACTATTCGTCTTTCCATAGGCACGGAAAATATCGACGATATAATCGAAGACCTCGACGAGGCTTTCAAGGCGGTAAAATAAAATATATATGGGAAATTATAAAGGCTCTTCGATTGGGGAGCCTTTTTTGTGTGTGTCGATAAAACACATTGTTGTATTAAATTTTTGCGGGCGAGCAATGCTCGCCCCTACAAACCACAATGTGAACTAATCACCTGTAGGGAGCGTGCATTGCACGCCCGTTTATAACATTTATATATTAAAAAAATGTTAATACCAATATTTTTATTGCAATTTAACGCCATAGACTGTATAATACCATTAAAGCGGAAACAAAATACCAAACAAAGGAACGGGAGGTAGAAATGAACAAGCTTATACAGTTTAAAAACATTGTTAAGGAATTTGACGGACAGATAGTATTAAAGGGTGTTAACCTTGATATATATGAAAATGAATTTGTAACTCTTCTGGGACCCAGCGGCTGCGGAAAGACCACTCTTCTGAGGATATTGGGCGGTTTTTTGAAGCAGAACGAGGGCACTGTGCTCTTTGACGGAAAGGACATAACATCTCTTCCGCCGTATAAAAGAGAGCTTAACACGGTGTTTCAGAAATACGCGCTTTTTCCGCATCTCAATGTGTATGACAACATAGCCTTCGGGCTCAAGATAAGGAAGGAGCCCAAGGATATAATAGAACAGAAGGTCATGCGTATGCTCAGGCTCGTGGGGCTTGAGGAATACGGCAAAAGAAGCGTAAGCGAGATGTCGGGCGGTCAGCAGCAGAGAGTTGCCATAGCCAGGGCGCTTGTGAACGAGCCCAAGGTGCTTTTGCTCGATGAACCCCTAGGCGCTCTGGATCTTAAGCTCCGCAAGGAAATGCAGAGAGAGCTCAAAAAAATACAGCAGGAGGTCGGCATCACATTCATTTATGTAACTCACGACCAGGAGGAAGCTCTCACCATGTCCGACAAGATAGTAGTCATGCGCGAGGGCGAGATACAGCAGATAGGCACGCCCACCGATATATACAACGAGCCCGTGAACAGATATGTTGCCGACTTCATAGGCGAGAGCAACATTATAGAGGGGATAATGCGCGAGGATTACAAGGTAGCCTTCAACGGCAGGCTTTTCGACTGCGTTGACTTCGGCTTTGACAAGGACGAGAGAGTAGATGTTGTTATAAGACCCGAGGATATAGACATTGTGCCTGTTGAAAAGGGCAGTATAACGGGCAAGATAAAGTCTGTGCTCTTCAAGGGCGTTCACTATGAGACCATAGTTGAGACCCGTCTCGGCACAAGCATTACCGTCAAAATGAAGGTGGACGATGTTAAGCCCGTGTGCAATATGTCGGCGGACGAGTCCATGACAGCCAATGATTTTTATCTGGATATAAGCGATGTTGAGGAGGAGCTTACAAGGGCTGACATCATAGCCAGAGCAAATGCTCTTGCCTGGAAAAATTCAAATGAGGAACAGCTCGTGTCCATAACCAAGGTGGAGTATGACATAAAGCCCGAAAAGGGCAGTTATCCCGTCACATTTTCGACTGCCGCAGGCACCATGAAGACCGTCCAGGCTATGGTTGCCGATGAAAACAAGGTGGAGGCTACGGAGTATGACGAGATAATATATGCCGTGAATATTTACAAGGACATTGACGACATACGCGACAGCATAGCCCTTGAAACAGACCTGAAGACATGGGCGAACGCCCAGGCGTGGACAAAGGACGGCTCCGAAAGCATAGATATAACGGATGTTGAATACAACTTCGCTCCCGAAAGCATAGAGCCGGGAGTGTATGACATCACATTCAGGACGCTCGGCGCAGAGTATAAAATAGATACTACGGATAAATATGAGGCAGGCGAGAGGGTAGGCTTAAGCATTGCCCCCGATGATATCCATATTATGTCGAGAAAGGGGTATTGATATGAGAGATTTCAAGGGTATGGTCTATCCCTACATAATATGGTCGTTTGCGCTCATAGTCATGCCTATGCTCATGATAGTGATATATGCCTTCACAAAGGAGGGCAATTCCGTAATGAATGTGCGCTTCACGCTCGAAAACTTTGCCTATTTCTTCAAGGACAAGGTTTTTGTGGATGTGCTCAGGCGCTCGCTCATGATAGCCGTTATAACCACCGTGGTGTGCATACTTCTGGGCTACCCCGTAGCCTATGTAATAGCAAGGCTCAAGCCGTCTTCACAGATGCTCATGGTGCTTATAATAACCCTCCCCA
Source organism: uncultured Clostridia bacterium (assembly GCA_947632235.1). Classification (GTDB taxonomy): domain Bacteria; phylum Bacillota; class Clostridia; order Lachnospirales; family CAG-274; genus Gallispira. Next base: position 2,599 of record CANROO010000038.1, on the reverse strand, counting down.
CATGGATAAATATGCTTGTGAGAACATATGCCTTGAGGGGCATACTGGACAAGACGGGAGTTGTCAATTCCATACTGGGGCTTTTCGGCATAGGGCCCATAAAGCTTCTGGAAACGCCTTTTGCCGTGGTGCTGGGCATGGTATATAACTTTGTGCCCTTTATGATACTTCAGGTCTACAATTCACTATGCAAGATGGACTACAGCTATATAGAGGCGGCAAATGACCTTGGAGCGGACAATGTGCAGTCGTTTTTCAGGGTAACTCTGCCCCTGTCGCTGCCGGGAGTTATAAGCGGTATAGCGCTTGTGTTCCTGCCTGCGGTGTCCAGCTTCTTTATACCCAGGCTTCTGGGCGGAGGACAGTATATGCTCATAGGCAATGTCATTGAAAATCAGTTCCTCATAACGGGCAACTGGGGCTTCGGCAGCGCCATATCGCTCATAATGTCCGTCATTATAGTGCTTGCCATGTATCTCACAAGATATGTGGACAAGAAGGTCTCCGTGAAGGGAGGCAATGACTGATGGAAAAAAAGAAAAGACATATACTGTCAAAGCTTCTTTTGGCTTTTATAATATTTTTCTTCTATGCGCCGATAGTGTACACCGTCATATTTTCGTTCAACAGCTCTAAATCGCTCAGCCGTTTTGCAGGCTTTTCTCTGCAGTGGTACGGCAAGCTTTTCAGAAATTCGGATATGATGGATTCTATATTTTACACGGTAGTTATAGCCGTTCTGGCGACTGTCATTTCGACCGTTGCCGGCACCATAACGGCAATAGGCCTGTCCAAGTCAAACAAGGTGATAAAGGCCGTGGTGGGGCAGATAAACGACCTGCCGGTCATGAACCCCGAGATAGTAACGGCAATAGGGCTTTTGATGCTTTTCAGCTCTCTTGCCATAAACAAGGGCTTCACAACGCTTTTGCTTGCGCACATCATGTTCTGCATACCCTATGTTATACTGAGCGTTCTGCCAAAATTGCGCTCGCTTGATCCCAACATACTGGATGCGGCGCTGGATCTCGGCTGTACGCCTGCAGGCGCTCTTATAAAGGTGATAGTGCCTCAGATAACATCGGGCATACTTGCGGGAGCGCTCATTGCCTTCACGATGAGCTTTGACGACTTTGTTATTTCGTACTTCGTAACGGGCAACGGCGTAAACAATATATCCATAATGATATATACAATGTCAAAGAGGGTGAATCCCACCATAAACGCCGTTTCAAGCCTTGTTGTACTGGTTATAACCGTTTTTCTGATTTTTGCCAATCTGGCTCCCGTAATAAAGGAAAGAAAATTAAAAAGATCAATAAAAACAAAATCATAAAGGAGGACATGCAATAATGAAAAAACTGTTTGCTGTAATACTCGGCGCTGCGCTCATGGTATCGGGCTGCGGCGGCACAAATGACGAGGCAAGACAGGCGGCCGTTGAAAAATACGGCTCCGACACGCTCAAGCTCTTCAACTGGGGAGAGTATATCGGAGAGGATGTCATATCCGACTTTGAGGAGGAATTCGGCGTTGATGTCATATGCGAATACTACGACTCAAACGAGGCAATGTACACAAAGCTCCAGGCAGGCGATAAGTACGATGTGCTCGTGCCCTCCGACTATATGATAGAAAGGCTCATAAGGGAGGATATGCTCCAGCCGATAGACAAGTCCGTCATGACAAACATAGGCAATATAGTGCCGGAAATAATGGATCTTGAGTTCGACCCCGGCAATGTGTATTCCATACCCTATTTTTACGGCAATGTGGGACTTGTGTACAACAAGAACAATGTTTCGCTTGACGATCTGGAGGCCGAGGGCTACAACATACTCAAGGATACGAAGTACAAGGGAAGCGTATATATATACGATTCCGAGAGAGATGCGTTTATGGTCGCCCTGAAGGCACTCGGCTATTCCATGAATACCGACAACGAGGAGGAGATAAACGAGGCATACAACTGGCTTATGGAGCTTAATGACACCATGGAGCCCTCATATGTGCTTGACGAGGTGATAGACGCCATGGCAAACGGCAACAAGGACATAGCCGTAGTTTACAGCGGTGACGCTGCCTTCATACTTTCGGAAAATCCCGATATGGGATATTTTGAGCCCAAGGAAGGCACAAACAGCTGGACAGACTCCATGGTAATACCCAAGAATGCCGAAAATCCCAAGCTTGCCAATGAGTTTATAAACTGGTATATTCAGTATGACCCGTCCTATGCAGGCTCGGAGGAGATAGGCTACACATCCTCAAACGCCGAAGTCGTGGCAGACCTTTCGGGCGAGGGCGGAGCATACTATCAGAACGAAGCCTATATACCCAGAACAGGCTATGAAAAGGATGAAATATTCAGAGATAACGAGGTACTGAGAGCCAAGCTCTCCGAGCTCTATGCAAAGGTGAAGGCTGAATAATTATTAACCTTGCGCCCCTGAAAAGGGGCGCTCAGCTTGTCGAAAAAGTCTAGAAAGATCTAGGCTTTTTCTTCATTTTATGGTATAATTAGGTGAGGTGATAAATATGCTTGAAAAAACGGAAGATATAAAAAAGGAACTGGAAATAGTATCGGTGGATGACTTAG
>CANROO010000037.1 GCA_947632235.1 uncultured Clostridia bacterium | reverse complement strand
ACCTACCTCGGAGCACTCGCCTGCGAAGTTCTCTCTGAGCCCCTTTACGATCTCCTCGTCAACGCCGTCGATTATACCGACTTCATGCTGACATGCCCATGAAAGACCTTCCTTTACTTCGTTGAACTTTGATGCGGGAGCCTTGCACAAAGGACAAAACTCGGGAGCCTCGGGTCCCTCGTGAACATAACCGCATACTGAACATACAAATTTCTTCATATTGATATCCTCCTTAAATAAGAATAATTATTACTTATAGTAATATACTAACATTTTAACATATTTTTGTCAATAATATTTTTGAAATAATGCGCAAAACGAAAAAAATTCTTAAATATTTAATTTGCATTGAAACCTTTTCATAAATATGTTAAAATTATAAATGGAGGTGGTATTATAATGTTATTTGACTGGAAGCAGGCTTTACTTCCATATGAACAGGCAGTTGACGAGCTGGTAATAAAATTTAAGGGCATCAGACGCGAATATCAGAATGCAAACATGATATCGCCGATAGAGGATGTACACGGGAGAGTTAAAACGGTAGCCAGCATAATCGAAAAAGCCAACAGACGAAATATTCCGCTTGATAAAGCGATAACAAGCCTTGAAGATGTAGCAGGCATAAGGATAATATGCCGATTTGTAGAGGATATATATGAGGTAATAAAGCTTATCAGAAAAAGAGACGGCGCCGACCTTTTTATAATTGAGGAGGAAGACTACATAACAAATAAAAAGGCGAGCGGCTACAGAAGCTATCACATAACTATCAATTATCCCATGTTTGTGCAGGGAGAGTACAAAAAAATAAAGTGCGAGCTGCAGATAAGAACGCTTGCCATGAATTTCTGGGCGACTATTGAGCATTCTCTGAGATATAAATTCAACAGAAATATTCCGCCCGAGATAAAGAACAGGCTTACGGTGTGCGCAGAAGCGGCGTATAAGCTAGATGAGGAAATGGACAAAATAAAAGAGGATCTCCTGGAATCACAGCAGTTTCTGGAGGTCAAGGAACAGATACTCGACAGAATACTTTACAATATACACGAGCTCTACAGCCGTTCGGGCATAAAGTCGAACGAATACAACTACAAATTTATAAAGCTCTATCAGGAGGGCAATCTCGACAAGTTGAGGGAGTTTAATTCGGAGCTTGAAACATTGCTTGCGGAAACCGCCGATACGAACGGAATATCATAAAACGGAGGAAGTATTATGGCAAAAAATCCTATTGTTACATTTGAATTTGAGGACGGAGCAAAAATAAAGGCGGAGCTTTATCCGGACATTGCACCGAACACCGTCAATAATTTCATAAGCCTTATAAATCACAATTTTTATGACGGGCTTATTTTTCATAGGGTCATAAACGGCTTTATGATACAGGGCGGATGCCCCGACGGCAACGGCATGGGAGGCCCAGGCTACAGCATAAGGGGCGAATTCAGCGCAAACGGCTTTGAAAATGACTTAAAGCATACGGCAGGCGTTCTGTCCATGGCAAGAACTATGGCACCTGATTCCGCAGGCTCACAGTTCTTTATAATGCACAAGGATGCGCCTCACCTTGACGGGCAGTACGCCGCCTTCGGCAAGGTGACGGAGGGAATGGATATAGTAAACGACATAGCCGAGGTGCCTACGGATTTTTCGGACAGACCTATCATGGATGTGGTTATAAAGTCCGTGAGCGTGGACACGGACGGCGTTGACTATCCCGAGCCCGAAAAAATGTAAATTCTAATCAAATTTTAATTTTTTGCTAATGGATTTCTAAAGCTTAAAGTGTAGTATATAATACGGACGAGTACAGTCGTCCGTATTATGCTTTTAAGAGGTGGATCAATATGGATAAGTCAACAACAAAGGTGCTTGTAGTAGAAGATGAAAGCAAGCTTGCAAGATTTATGGAGCTGGAGCTGGAGCACGAGGGCTATAAAGTGATTATTGCCGAGGACGGCAAGGAGGCTATAGATAAATATTTTTCAGAAGGTCCCGATATAATACTTCTGGATCTTATGCTGCCGCAGCTCAACGGCATTGAGGTATGCAGGAGGATCAGGAAGGAATCGGCGGATGTGCCTATCATTATGATAACCGCAAAGGGTGAGACCATGGACAAAATAGCAGGACTTGACAGCGGAGCGGATGATTATATGACAAAGCCGTTTGCCGTGGAGGAGCTTTTTGCAAGGATAAGGGCGGCTCTCAGAAGAAGAACGGACAAGGCAGAGGATAACTCTAATATACTTACTCTTAAAAATCTGACCATAGACCTTGCCAGACACACCGTTAAATTTGACAACAATGATATAGAGCTTACAAAGAGGGAATTTGAACTGCTTGTGTATCTTGTGCAGAACAAGAACATTGTTATATCAAGAGAACAGATATTAAACAAGGTGTGGGGCTATGACTACATAGGCGAGACAAATGTTGTGGATGTGTATATAAGGTATCTGAGGACCAAGATAGACGATAAATACGGCGTGAAGCTTTTACATACTATAAGAGGTGTAGGTTATTTTGCGAAGGATGAAGACTAGGCTGACAGACTTTTACAGTAAAATGCCGATAGGCACAAAGATCGCTTTTATATATTCGTGCGTCTTTATGGTGATGATAATAGTTGTGTCCATACTGGCGCTTCTGAATATGTGCATGGCTTATTCAAGCGTGTCGAAAAAAGAGATAAACGGCGCTGCCGACAGGATAGAAAGCTATATCATGTCGGGTGAAAGCCTGGACAGAAAAAGCCTGAGAGATGTTATTGACAATCCGTATATTGATGTAAAGATATTCAAGAGGGGCGATGAGCCCGAGCTTAACTTCGGAACTATGAAGCGCCCGCAGGACTTTCCTGCACCCGACAACAAAATGGGACCCTACGGCAAAGACTCTTACGGCAAAAACAGCATTGACAACGACTGGTATATGACTATGCACAGGGTCCTTCAGGTGGACAACGAAATATATGACATAATGATATTCCGCAAGTACAACAATGAATACAAGGTCATAAATGTATGTGTGGCAATAATAATAATAACGAACATCATTTCAATAATCATTGCTGTGCTCGTGGGTAAATATATATGCAGAAAAATGCTTGCGCCTGTTATGGAGGTAACGGATACGGCGGAGAATATAAGTCTGTATGATCTTTCGCAGAGAATTGCAATACCCGAGGCGGACGATGAAATAAGAAATCTGGTAATAACCTTCAACGACATGATAGAAAGGCTTCAGGAGAGCTTCAACAAGGAAAACAGGTTCATATCGGATGCTTCGCACGAGCTTAAAACGCCTATAGCCATAATACAGGGCTATATAAACATGATGGACAGGTGGGGCAAGGACGACCCCGCAATACTTAATGAATCAATTGAGTCCATAAAGTCAGAAACGGAGCATATTAACAAGCTAATACAACAGCTTTTATATCTTGCAAGAGATCTTCAGGGTAATAATGAGATAAGCTTCGAGGATATACTGCTCAATGTGACGGCGGAGGAAGTCAAAAAGGAGATTGAGATCGCCGATCCGGACATCGATACGGAATTTGTGAACGAATGCGGTGAGGACATAAGACTGAATACGGATGTGCATTTGCTCAAACAGCTGATATGGATATTTGCCGACAACGGCATAAAGTATTCGGGCGACAAAAAGTGCAGAATATCTATAAAAACAGGCAATAAGGATGGTCTGCCGTATTTTTCGGTGACCGACAACGGCATAGGTATACCCGAAGAGGATATAGACAAGATATTCGACAGATTTTACAGATACGACAAATCGCGCAGCAGAACTATAGAAGGCAACGGCCTGGGACTGTCAATAGCGGCATCCATCGCAAAACAGCTAAAGGCACGGATAGAGGTAAGCTCAAAGGTGGGCGAGGGCAGTACATTCAGTGTTATTTTTGACAAAAGCAAGGTGTTGTAACAAATTAAATAATACTTATATGTTACATATTTTACTTTTTTATTACAATCGTCTGAATTCTGTTACAAATTTGCGGAAATATGCTATAATCATATTCTGAAAGGAGTGTGAGTGATTTGCGCTTAAAAGTAGGTTTATTGTCTGCTTTGATAGCCGTTAATGTTATTTCATCGGATGTAATGGCTGCAAACAGATATATAGACATGATAATCAGATATGACTACAGCGACCACAGGTATAATGCCGAGGAGGTTTTTGTGGCGATAGACGGCAAAAAGCTTACAAACCCGACAATGCCGCCTATAATATTGAACGGCTATACACTAGTGCCTGCGAGAGAGGTTTTTGAAGGCATAGGCGCTCAGGTAACATGGGTAAAGGAGCTTGAACAGGTCTATGTAAAGTACAACGGAAAGGTCGTTGTTATCCCGGTCGACAGCTCCAAGGCTTATGTGGACGGCACTGCCAAGGATATGAACACAAAGGCCAAGATAATAAACAACAAGACTATGATACCGCTCAGATTCGTTACTACGGCTCTGGGCTTTGAGATAGAATGGGATAAGGTCACAAGGATAGCAAACATTGTCACAAAGCCTAAGGCGCCTACGACCACCACAACTACAACGACAACTACGACTACAACTACCACAACAACCACTACGGAGGCTCAGACGGAGGTAACAACATCGGCACCGGTTGTTACCGAAAAGCAAACGGAAAAGCCGACATCGGCACCGCCGCCGCAACAGCCCATAACACAGGCTGCCGAAAATATACAGTATAACGACAGCTTCGGTTTTGACAACACCGCGGGACAGTTTTATGTGAGTGACAGCGCAGGAAGCATAAATGTAAACAATATAGTACATCTTGACGACTACAACAACCTTACATATACGCTTGTATTATACGGAAATTACAGCAAAATAATGTCCTCCGGAAGCTACAACTCAACCACGGACGGTATAAAGAGCGTTAATGTTGCAGTATCAAATGACAGAACGACCATAACATTCAATGAATCCAAGATAATGGCTATGAACATAAGCCGTGCAAACGGATATGTATATATAAAGCCGGTACCGCCGAAGCAGAAGTATTCAAAGATAATCGTTCTCGATGCAGGACACGGCGGAAGCGACCCGGGAGCATCGGGCAACGGTCTTGAAGAAAAAGATCTTACGCTTAATATGCTTCTGGCAGCAAAGGCGCTTTTCGACAAAAGCGATATAAAGTGTTATGTAACAAGAGATACGGATATGTATCCAAGCTTTAATGACAGAACGAATCTGGGAAATGAAGTGGGAGATGCATTTATATCGATCCACATAAACTCTGTAGAAAACAACACTACGGCAAACGGCACCGAGACCTACAGCCTGTATGCAAATGACCAAGGAAACGGACTTACAAGCTACAGACTTGCGGAAGAAATGTTAAATCAGCTTCTGGAAAAGCTCGGCACAACTAACCGTAAGGTCAAGAGTGAAAAATGGATAGTGCTGAAGCAATCCACAATACCTGCAACACTTATTGAAATAGGCTTTATAACAAATAAGCACGATGCGGACATAATGGGAAGCGTTGAAGGAACAAATAAGGTCGGACAGGCAATATACGAAGGTGTGTCAAAGCTGTTTAACACATATCCGCCTGTAAGATAATATAATATAAATATATATAGACAGCCCGTAAAACGGCTGTCTATTTGATTTATAGGCAAATTTGGGCGTTTTCTTCGCTCAACTATTCGCAAAACTGTGCTTTTGCGAATAGTTGGAGGTATGGACATTTGTTCTCCCCTTTGTCTATTTTGCACAAATTCGGCGAGGACTTCGTCGTCGCTGTCGTCCTCCATAAAACCCGCCTTTGTTATCATGCTTTGTACTCTCTTTCGTACTTGCGCCATAGGTATATCATAAAGCCCGTTAAGGTCCATATAACAGACTTTGTTTATACGACGACAGAAAGCTGTAAATGTTATAGGCTCGTTTAACTGAATATTCTGATACTGCTTCTCAAGCGGTATGTTACTGATGAGATAAACTTTTGTATAACAAGCAACTTTATTTGTGTATCTGCTGGGAAGCTCCAACGGGTAGCCGTCAAGATAGTTTAACATATCGGTTATTGTAAGGGAGCTTCGGAATTCATCAAAGAGTAACACATCCTGCCCTTTGTAGTTGTCAAACGGATGCGAATAGTCAGTTACTCTATATACCTTGTCAAAGCCGACACTCTCCATAACATAACGAGTTTTGCCGACACCCGGCAGACCGCTTATATATGTTACTTCCAATTCTCTCCATTTTCGCTTGTAAAGCTCCGAAGTCATTGCCTGCCGTACCTTTTCTATCTTATCAAGCTGTAATAAGTAATTTGCATTACTTTGAAGTATATCATAATCAGACTTGCCCTCTACAATCATATCAAGTAAATCTTGCAAGTCGTTCCTTGCTCCCTGCCGTTCAACGGGCATTTCTCCGTATTCATAATGACTTTTAATGTCGTGGTGCTTTGTATCGGACTTTTCGAGGTCTCGCCACTTTGCGCCCTCTTTAAAAACATACGCTTTATTATCGGCACAAGTACCTTTACAAATATCTAAATGAGCCGTAGGAAACTTATTTTTAATCGTTGTAAAACGCACGGCAGACGAGAAACAACAAAATATATGATAGTGAGGAGTCTCTTCCTGCACTCCGACTTCTTTTGAGAAGCAATAATAAACAATGCTTTTAAAATCGCTTAAAGCGTCCTTAATGCCGTTATCCGTTATACCCCAGTTATCTGGATTATTTATTGTCAAAAGCCATTTACGGCTTTGTAATCTGCCCATTTCAGACATAATTTTGCAACCCCCTTTAAAATAATTACAAACCTAAGTTCTTTTTGGCAATATCCAACATTTTAAAACTGTCGAATAAGTTACGGAGCTTATCGGTCTGAATGTAATAGCTTGTAAAAACAGGACGCTTTTTGACCTTACGAAGAATATCGGTAGTATTGTACATATCCTCGTAAACTGCCCTTTTATAATGCCTACAGCACATATAACGCCCAAGTTTACAGCTCATTTCCGTTATTTGTGTAGTCATAAGACGGAGATTTTTATTAACTCTTGTATAGTCTTGTGTAGACCAAATAACACGGACACCTTTATTTTTACGATTTTGAGTTAAAAGAACACGGAAAGCCAAAGGGAAACCACGGTCATTTTCGGGAAATTCGTTTTGTATCTCGTCCCAGAAAACAACAAGTCCCTTGCCCTCCGATACGGCATCACGATAATAATTAATAACATCTGTAAGGTCCTTAAACGGCAGAGTATCACCGAGACCATAATTTGAAATAAATACATAGTCGTTAGGATCGTAAAATTTACCCGCAGACGATAAGGACAAGTAAAGTCTTGACATTTCAATTGTCTTGCCCTGCCCGTATTCACCCACAACGCCGTAAACGCCGTAAATACGCTTGAAATATGTACCTCCCCTAACCTCTTTATAAAAAGTCAATAAATCTTTAATTTTAATCAAAATAAGTTCAAATAACTTATAGTGAAAGAGAATATAAATTAAAGGCAATATTAAAAAAACCTTACTGTAGTAACAAAGTAAAAGAGAAAAACCAAAAACTAAAAGTAAAATTAACATAAAAAACAGCTCCTTCCCCTGCCCCTGCTATTTTTTTGAAGTCTCAAAAAAATAGGCTTAGGGGCAGGAAACATATTAACTCCACACTCTTTTCCATATGTATTCAATTATCCAAAAAGTTGTAAAACCGGTCATCTCGAGCACGGACACACCGAGCATTGCTGCCGTAAAGTTACCGCCAAGCAAATACACACCATAGCCTAAAATATGTATAAAGCTATCAGAAATAGTCATTTGCGCATCAGAAGGCAATAAGCTAAATACATGACCGAAAAGCTCAAGAACGGCTTTAAAAATCGCTTCAAAAATCATTATTTAAAACCTCCGTCTTTATCCATTTGTCTGGCAGCTCCGAATAAATCACCAAGATATACATCATTACCTTTATTAAATATCTTCTTTACAATAAAATACAGATGAATAATATAGCAAAGCACAATAGCACCTTGAAGCCAACCACGCCAAGTATCAATATGATCACGAAGGAAAGAAAAGTCAACATACTTTACTTGTACGGGCGGAGAGCTGCCCGAACCGAAAAGGTCGGGAACAGGTCCGTATATATCGGGTATTTCAACCTCCGCAAATTCGGGCAATGTATGAACGGGAAAATATTTTTCCATTGCTTCTTGTGTTATAGTCATAAAGCCGTCAGTTGAAGGAATAAAAATTGACTTTAAATTCAAAAGTAATGCTTCGGGCAAAGCAGCTATTTTAACGGGAATATCAAGTATTGAAGTTTTCCAACCTTCAAGAGTATCAAAAATACTACTCTGTTTATGTTTTAAATCACCAAGAACGCCCTCGTCCTTGTCCCAAGCTTCAATAGAGCCAAGACCATGTAGAATATTGTATAAAATACCATTTTGAGCGCCCCAATTACCAATAGGCAAAAGAGCTTGAAGCACTTTATCATACCATGTATTCTCCATATCTGCATGAGGCAAGCGGTCGGCTATTAAATCAATAGTAGTCTTGTAAGGGTCAAATACAAACTTCAAAGCTAGTTTAAAGCTATCAAAATATTCTTGAAGCCAACCCCAAATATTACCAAAGAAGCCAGAATAATCGGGATATGTAGGAGACGGCGGAGTAACTTCACCCTCTGACGGTTGTTCAGTCTGTTCAATGTCCAAGGCATGACCGAGAATTTGATCACTCTTTAAAGAACCGCTTAACTCTCCGACAGCTTCACCAAGAGCATTGACTTGCGCACCGAGAGCAATTAAATCATCTTCAAGCTCGCCCTGCTCTTCGTTGTATGTATGCGAATATTTATTAAATACTTCGTTAGGATCGTAATCTTGCTTTGAAACAGCAGTCTGTTCGGCAGACAAGCTATAAGTCGGAGGAGCTTCGAAAGCAAAGTTATCATAATCAGTACTATTAATCCAATCAGTCAAATACTGCACATCATAAAAAGTACTAGTGTTCAAACCGCCAGATTGATAAGAAAAAGAAGCAGTCTTACATTTACCAGTAAGAAGCATATCAAAACATTGATCAATAGGACCAGCTTTTGAATAAGAAACAGCATCAGAGCCATCTAAAGAAACAGAAAAAGAATATCTTGAAAAAATATGGTCAAGAGTACCGACTTTAAAAGAATAATTAAAAACACCATTAGAAGTATAAGAAGTATAATAGCCGCTAGAACCATAATAAAAACCATCATCTAAACAATAATCAGAACTTGAAGGATAACGATAATAAGGAATATAATAAACTGTTATATAATCAAAATCAGTAGAAGCACAAAGAACACGAACTAACCTAAAAGACTGAGCTTTATAATAATCACCAGAAGCATTTGAAAAAAATTTAAAATTACCAGTAATAGATGAATTTTGATGAAGAACTGAATCGAAATAAGAACCTATATCAACTAAAGACATATAATTTGACGGCATAACAGACTTTACACTACCGTTTTCAGACACTTCCGCTTTTTCCTGCAAGAAGTTACCAAGAAGCGTAATGAAAGCAGACCACATTGTACGCTTAACAAAAATTTGACCGTCTGCATAACTGTCAACAAATGTACTTAAATCAATACCTTTTTGAACAAGATAAGCAATAAACGACTTTGCAACCTCATTACGGTCTCCGCCGTAAAGACCAGAGCCGCCAATCATGGACGAGGCGACCGCCTCCATAGCTGCACCCATTAAACCAAGGTTAGCATATGTATCAACAGGTTTATAAAATACAAGTGAAGTAGTAAGCACAACAACAGAAAGAGTTAAAGCAGTAAATCTATGTAAAATTTTAGTAATTTTCATATCCAAGAAACCCCCTTATTAAAATAGAGCGGAGCATGAGCTCCGCTCCATAAGGCTACAAAATGTTAAAAAACGTAAGAACAAAAGTTAAAGATTAGAGTATCGTTCTTATTACTCTGAATACATAGCCTGCGCCGAGGAATACGCCTAACATAGCGATGCCAACAGGCATAAGAGTTGAAATGTTGGCAGAAACATTCTCAAACAGTGAATTGAATGTTGTTGCGTCAACAGTGTAGTAAGTTACTGTGGGAGCTTCAGCGAAAGCCGAAACACAAGCAAGAGCAGAAGCGCCGAGACCGCCGCCAACAGCTGCCATAATTTTACCCTTTAAATTCTTCATGAAAATCACTCCTTTAAAATTAGAATCTTGATAGTATATAATAATAAATTTGGAGTATAGCATATGTCGACGCTACGCATACAACCAAAAGTATTAACGCATATATATGTTCAACTCTTGCATTGAGCTGATAAAGCAAGTCTGCAAGAAGCTGAGGGTCGAAACCTTCAGAAGCTTCAGCAAGTACAGTTGTTACTTCCATTAAATCACCTCTAAAAGATTTTTGAAATAGTCAAGTGTATAATCAATGCAGTTAACTTCAGACATATACATACTGTAAAGCTCTGAAAGCTCTGTATCGGATACGGAATTAACTAAGTATAAGCCTGTGTTATCACACTTTGAAAGGAGCTTGTCCCTTTTGTATGATAAACAGTCAATAGCAGTTAAAACATCAGCTTTTTCTAATTCACGCATTTAAATCAACTCCGGTTATAAGAAAACTTCTCCAACGGGGCGCATAGTCAAGAGTTACAGTGATAGGCTTATAAAGTACAGCCTTTTCATAGAAACTCTCACAGTCCTTGTCCAACATCAACTGCATACTTTCTACGCCCTGCGTAAGCAAAAAGACCTTATAGGCATTGCCCTTTTGACTTGTTTTAATGTCCTTGCCCGTTAAATTACCCGTTAATGTCATCTTCATAGTTTAAATCCTCCTTAATGTAAAAATGTGGGTGTAAATCGTTGAATAGATCAGTTACATAATAAGTTAAATACTTAGGTTCAACCGCCCAAACTGCGCCCGTATATAAGAATGAGCCATTGCAATAAAGTGTAATATATTGATTTTTCGGCAATATACTAAAAATCTGCCATAGCCTAAACATATAAACCGCCGCCTTTTGGAGGGTTGCCCCTGCGGAGAAAGCTCCGCAGGAGATTTATATAAATAGCAGGAGCTAATTATATCAAGCTTCAAATTTGACAAAACATTGTTATAAATGTTATAATATAAAGTTACAAATAAATTTACAGAACAACTAAAATATTTTAGCTATTACAAACATAATAAACTAAAATATTTGAGTTGTCAACAACATTTGACTAAAATATTTTAGCTTTGTGAAAGAATAACAAAAATCAGATTACTAAAATATTTTAGTTATGTAAAAAATAAACAATGTAGAGGAGGCAACGAAAATGTTTTATGAAAGACTAAAAATTCTTGCAAAAGCAAGAAACAAGAAACTAACAACAATATTAAAAGAACTAGGAATACACACATCATATACAGGAGTATGGAAAAAAGGAACATTACCAAATATAAATGTGCTAATTAAACTACAAAAATACTTTAATGTATCTATTGACTACCTTTTAGGACTAACAGATAACCCTGAAATAAACAAATAAAATGCAGTAACAAATTGTATTATTGAACTGGTAAAAAATGGAAAAAATGTCCCATTTGCGACAACTGCGACAAAAGTTACAATTTGTTCATATATCTTGCAGACCGCATAAATACTTGATTTTTTGAAAAGTTGCGACAAGCGACAGAAGTTAGGTAATACTATGCCTAACTTCTGCCAATATTTACCATTTTTCGGGAGCCAAAAACGCACTACAAAACATCAATATTTTTTTATATCAATTAAGAGGTATGCCAATCTGCGCAAGCTCGAAGGCATACCTCTGTTTCTATTTTTTCTCGGACTGCTGTCAGCCGTCAAGGGGGTATCTGTAAACTTTGCAAGCAAACTTTACATACACTCCCCCATTGACTGCTTTTTGTTACTTCTGCATAAAGGAGTTTGTGCAAACATTGTCGAACATTTTTCGCAAAAGGAAAATTTAACGCAAGCACTCCAGAAGGAGCAAATAGACCGCTCCGTTAAATTTTAGCTTTTGCGAATAGTTATAGATTTGGACATTTGTTCCCTCTTTTGACAATATGCACAAAATATGCTAGAATATTACTATAATTTACAAGTTGTTTGCCCTGCTTATTTTTTTAATTGAGGATTTACTTTTATGAAACGGCCCGCGTTATATATTTTACTGTTTGCTGTTATAGGTGTTCTTTTTGGTGTTAATTCTGCATCGGGTTTTACTGCGCTTATATTTATTGTTGTTATTCTTGCACTCTCTGCTTTTATGATATTTTTATATAAAAGCTTTTCATGCTGTTTTCTTATAGTGCCTGCAGTTATTTTGTTTTGTATATCTGTTTCGGCATCCATTGTACCTAATAGTGACCTTGACTGCATTGCCGATACCGACTACCCTATCACATTTAACGCTGTTGTCAGCTCAAAATATAAGCAATATGACGATGTGTCGGTATATAAAGTTAAGACGACAAGCTTCAGCCATTCGAACAAAAGTTTTGAAGAAAATATTAATATTTATGTTTATACTGATAAGGAGCTTGTTCCCGGAGATATTGTAAATGTTATAACAAGGCTTTCCCTGCCTGATATAAGGCGAAACAGTGCAGATTATAATAAAGCCCTTAATTACAAAATAAAGAAGGTCGATTATTATTCCTACCCCTACTCCGTAAATGTTACGGGACATAAAAATTCTGTCAGAAGCATATGCTCTGCAGCCGCCGAAAAGGTAAAAACCACAGTTAAAGCCATTTATCCGCAAAAGGAAGCAGGACTTCTGATCGCTATGCTTACAGGTGACAGATTGGATATTGACGATGATATATATGAGCTTTACAGACATGCCGGTATAGTTCACATTATTGCTATATCGGGTCTGCATATATCCATACTTGCCGGTATACTGCTTTTCTTTGTTTCAAAGCTCGGAAAAAATCTTTCTACGGGTATTGTGATGGTTTTTCTGCTTTTTTACTATGTATTTACGGGCGGAAGCATATCCGTTACAAGAGCCTTTATAATGATGTATATCTATCTTATCGGTTATATCATATGCAGGCGTTATGATATGCTTTCATCTGCCGCAACGGCATGTACGCTCATGCTGTGCATAAACCCCTACTATCTGTTCGATATAGGCTTTCAGTATTCATTTACAGCTGTTTTTGCCATAGCTCTTGGTTCTGAGCTGTTGGAGCATCTCAAGAAAAGGTATCGGGAAAAGCTCAGACCGTTGTACGAAGGCAGGTATAAAATATTGATGAAGCTTTCGGAGCTTGTTTTTATATCATTTATAGTGGGTATAGCCGTAAAGCCGATAACAATATATTATTTCCATTATGTAAATACAGCGGATATATTTGTAAATCTCATAGCTGTCGCTTTAACGGAATTTATATTGGTGCTGGGCATACTGTCGGTTATTGCAGGCGTGATATATGTAAAAGCAGGGGTATTTCTGGGCGGAGCTGTATATATGCTTTTCAAGGCTATTGAGACTGCTTCCGAAATATCCGTAAGCCTTCCGTTTACGTTTACACTGCCTCATATCCCTGTTTATGCTATATTGGCAATTTACGCGCTGTATATAACGGTTTTCTTTATGCTCATGGGTAAAATAAAGAATATTATACCCTCTTTGCTTTGCGCTGTTATTGCATTGTCACCCTTATTTATCAAATATAACGGCTTTGAGGCGGATTTTATATATGTAGGTCAGGGTGACTGCACAATAATAAGAGATGAAGGCAAGTGTTATATTATTGATGCGGGAAGCAGTTACTATGCGCCTAAGGGCAGTACCATATTAAGACAGCTGGAATATTATAATATAAAGTCAGTGGACGGTATATTTATATCCCATATGGACTATGACCATATGGGAGCGGTTGCCGAAATAGCAGACGATATTGAAATAAAGAACGTATATGCGGGCAAATCTTCCGCGCACGGAGATAATTATAATACTTTACTGAATACAGCCGAAGAATACGGCATAGACATAAAAGAAATAGATGCAGGCTTCAGCGAGCATCTGACAGACAAGCTTAAGCTTGAGCTTTTATATGAGGATAAAAGCTCGGCTGACAGCAACAACAGCTCCGCCGTATACAGGCTGAATTATGAAGGCCGCAATATTCTTTTTACGGGTGATATTGACTCGGAGGCGCTTGAACAGCTTGCAGACGGTGTAAATGTGAATGCGGATATATTAAAGGTACCGCACCACGGCTCAGAAAATTCTTATTCGGAGAAATTTATAAAAGCTGTAGATCCGAGGCTTGCAGTCAACTTTGCAGGATATAACAACGGCTACGGTCATCCCTCGCCCGTCACCGTACAGGGATATAAAAGCCTGGGTATTCCTTTTTTAAGCACTCAAGGTGACGGCATGATAACCGTCAGAATTGACGATGACGGCATAAGGTACAAGACATTTTATTCTAAATTTAAGTCATTGGAATAGGAGAAAAATATGAAAATATACATGGCGCCCATGGAGGGACTTACGGGATATATACTCCGCAATGCACAGAACAAACATTTCGGAGGCATAGATAAGTTTTTCACGCCCTTTATACCCTCTGCCTCAAAGGGAACTCTGGGCACAAAATACAAAAGAGATATTCTGCCCGAAAACAATGTTAGCATAAATCTTGTGCCTCAGATATTGACAAATAACGCAAAAGGCTTTATTACCATGTGCAGAGTGTTTGAAAATTACGGCTACAGTGAATTCAACATGAATCTTGGCTGTCCTTCGGGCACTGTCGTTTCAAAGGGACGCGGAGCGGGATTTTTGCAGTATACTGATAAGCTGGATGCTTTTTTATATGATATATTTGAAAGCGGTATGGATATTTCCGTAAAAACGCGTATAGGCTTTGAAAACAGTGATGAATTCTATACTCTGCTTGAAATATACAACAAGTATCCCATTAAGGAGCTTATAATACATCCAAGAACACGCAGGGATATGTACAACGGAAAGCCGGATATTGATATATACGGATATGCCGTTGAAAACAGCAAAAATAAGCTGTGCTATAACGGGGATATTTTTACGGTCGGGGACTATAAAAGATTTGCGGAGGTTTTTCCCGGAACAGACTGTATTATGCTCGGCAGAGGCGTTGTCATCAACCCTGCCCTGCCCCTTATGATAAAAGGGAAAGGCATATTGACAAAGGATAAATTATATGATTATTATGCGGATATATACCGCGGTTATGAGGATATTCTGTCGGGCGGAGCACAGCTTGTACATAAGATGAAGGGAATGCTTGTGTACATATTACAGCTTTTTGAGGACAGTAAAAAGATAGAAAAGAAAATTAAAAAGTCCAAAAATGAAGATGAATTCAACAGAAATGTAGAAGAGCTCTTCAGAGAATATGATATAGTAAAAATGTAAATGCACCCTCAGCAGGGTGCATTTTTAATATCAATTATCCTATGCTGTCAAGCCATTTCTTCCAAGCAGTCGTGCTCTGCTTGCTATGTACTACTATACCCTCTTTAATAACGGTGTCGGAGCTTACGCTCTTTTTGAGATCCTCCGATGAATGTTCAAAGCTGCTGCTTCCGGATGTGGCAAAAAGATAAATTGTTTTGCCCGAAAAATCATAGCTTTCAAGGAAGGTATTTATTATAGTGGGCGCGGTATACCACCATATGGGAAAGCCTAAATATATAACATCGTAATCCGATATTTTGGCGTTTTTGTCCGCAATGGCAGGTCTGAATGACTTGTCGCTCATCTCTACGGAGCTGCGGGAGCTTTTGTCCATCCAGTTCATATCCGCCTCGGTGTACGGGACCTCGGGGCGTATCTCATATATGTCAGAGCCCGTTATCTCCGCAATTTTCTTTGCGGCATCGGCTGTTACGCCGTTTGCGCTTGCGCTGAAATATGCTGTCAATTTTTTGCTCATAAGCTGTGCCTCCTTCTTATTTTTATTATATATAATTATTATATTAAATGAAAACAAATAAGTCAACATATAAACTAAAATCTTACATAAAAATATCCTTGATTATTATGCATAAATTAGTTATAATATAAATAGTGTGATTATTCTACAATTTTTTAATTGTGAATTATTGACAATCAATACGGCACAGATGTGTTTATCACGAGCGTTGCTTTTGCAAGGCTTAGTTTAAAACGGAAGGAATTAAAATTATGCCAATCATCAATTATCTTGAACGCAATGCCTCTCTTTACGGCGACGAAACAGCACTTATCGAAGTTAATCCCGAGCAGAAGGAGCCGGGAAGGATCACATGGAAGGACTACGAGCTTATACAGCCCACATCAAATCAGTTCTACAGACGCGAAATAAGCTGGAGCGTTTTTAACGAAAAAGCAAATCGTATGGCAAATATGCTCATTGAGCGCGGTATACTCAAGGGAAACAAGGTAGGTATACTTATGATGAACTGCCTTGAATGGCTGCCCATATATTTTGGTATTCTCAAATCGGGAGCTATCGCGGTACCGCTCAATTTCAGATATTCTGCAGATGAAATACTCTATTGCTCTGAGCTTGCTGAGCTGGATATACTTGTGTTCGGACCCGAATTTATAGGCAGAATAGAAACTATAGAGGATAAGCTCAGCAAAAATCGTCTTCTCATATATGTAGGACAGTCCTGCCCTACCTTTGCCGAGGACTACAACGAGCTTGTATCGTACCATTCAAGCAAAAATCCCGGGCTTGACATAACCGATGATGACTATGCGGCGATTTATTTTTCATCCGGAACAACGGGCTTCCCGAAGGCAATACTGCACAAGCACAGAAGCCTTGTACACTCTGCCATAGTTGAGCAGAAGCACCACGGACAGAGCCGTGACGACTGCTTCCTTTGCATACCGCCCCTCTATCACACGGGAGCAAAGATGCACTGGTTCGGAAGCCTTATTTCAGGCTCGCGCGCAGTAATATTGAAGGGTACAAAGGCAGAATATGTATTCAACACCGTTTCAAGAGAGCACTGCACCATAGTATGGCTGCTCGTTCCCTGGGCGCAGGATATACTCGATGCGCTTGACAGCGGAGAGCTCAAAATAGAAAACTACAAGCTTTCGCAGTGGAGGCTCATGCACATAGGCGCTCAGCCCGTGCCTCCTTCACTCATAAAGCACTGGAAGGATTACTTCCCCGATCATGACTATGATACCAACTACGGCTTAAGCGAGTCTATAGGCCCCGGCTGTGTACATCTTGGGATAGAAAACATACATAAGGTCGGCGCAATAGGTGTGCCGGGCTACGGCTGGGAGTGCAAAATAGTCAATCCCGACGGAAACCTTGTAAAGCAGGGAGAAGCAGGCGAGCTTTGTGTAAAGGGTCCCGGAGTTATGGAGGAATACTATAACGACCCCAAGTCAACGGCAGAGGTATTAAAGGACGGCTGGTTATATACAGGCGATGCTGCCATGCAGGATAAGGACGGATTTATATATCTTGTTGACCGTATAAAGGACGTTATCGTTTCGGGCGGTGAAAATCTCTATCCCGTGCAGATAGAGGACTTTATAAGAAACTTTGACAAGATACACGATGTTGCAGTAATAGGTCTGCCCGACAAGAGACTTGGCGAGATAGCAGGCGCTATAATTTCAATAAAAGACGGTATGGAATGTACCGAGGAGGAAATAAACGAATTCTGTATGGGATTACCGCGTTATAAGCGTCCCAAGAAGATAATATTTGCAGATGTTCCCAGAAACCCCACAGGCAAGATAGAAAAGCCCTTGCTCAGAAAGATGTAC
>CANROO010000036.1 GCA_947632235.1 uncultured Clostridia bacterium | reverse complement strand
TACAAGCACCTGCTTCTTTGTCTTGTGGATATCCTCTACCTTTGCAAGGAACTTGTCAATGTCGAATACTGTCTCGGGGAGATATATAAGGTCTGCGCCCTCGCAGTCCTCGCCCTTTGCAAGAGCCGCCGCGGCTGCAAGCCAGCCTGCATTTCTGCCCATTATCTCAACTATCGTAACGATGTCTATGGGCTGAACAACAGCATCTCTTGAAAGCTCCTTGATAGTAGTGCCGATATACTTTGCCGCGGAGCCGTAGCCCGGTGTATGGTCTGTAACGGCAAGGTCGTTGTCGATAGTCTTGGGAACGCCCATGAATGTAATATCGGTTATGTTCTTTGCAGAAGCATATTCGCTGAGCTGCTTGATAGTATCCATGGAGTCGTTTCCGCCGATGTAGAAGAAATGCTTGATGTCAAGCTTTCTTAAAACCTCGATGATCCTGTCGTAGGTCTCGGGGCTCTTATCCACTGTGGGAAGCTTAAAACGGCATGAGCCAAGGAAAGCAGATGGAGTTCTCTTGAGTATTTCGACATCAATGTCGTCTTTAAGATATTCTCTCATATCTATATATTGCTCATTCAAAAGACCTTCTATACCGTTTCTCATGCCATAGATCTTAGGTGCGCCAAGCTCCTTTGCAGCCTGAAAAACTCCCGCAAGGCTGGAGTTGATAACAGATGTGGGACCTCCCGACTGACCTACAATAATGTTGCCTAATTTCATAAAAATATCTCCTTTCTTTTTGTATATATTTAAAATTATTATACCATTTATTGCCTTTGATTACAATAGTTATTTGAAATATTTATCAATATATTGCTTTATAAGCGTAAAATTTTTTGCTCAAAAATATACATTAATGCTTGACTTATAGCAAAAAAGAATATATATTATTAAGTAAAGCTAAGACTAAGGAGTGTTATAATATGAGTTTTACAAAAGTCAGAAAAATGCTTCCCGCAGCGGAAATAAAGGAAATGACTCCTCTTTCTCCCGAGCTGAAGCAGATAAAAGACGAGAATGACAAGGCTCTCAGGGATATCTTTGAGGGAAGAGACAACAGATTTATTGTTATAGTAGGTCCTTGTTCAGCCGATGAAGAGGAGTCCGTATGCGACTACGCGCGCAGACTTTCGGAGGTAGGCAAGCTTATAAGCGACAAGATATTTACTATTGTGAGAGTGTATACGGGAAAGCCCAGAACAACGGGCGAAGGCTATAAGGGCATGATGCATCAGCCCGACCCCAACGGCGAGCCTAATATGGCAGAGGGTATAAAGGCTATAAGAAATATGTACTTAAGAGTTATAAGGGAAACGGGACTTCCCATTGCCGATGAAATGCTCTATCCCTCAAATCTCCCGTATGTGGACGACATTCTTTCATATATAGCCATAGGCGCCAGAAGCGTTGAAAATCAACAGCACAGGCTTACATCAAGCGGTATTGACGTTCCCGTAGGAATGAAAAATCCCATGAGCGGTGATCTGAGCGTTATGTTCAACTCCATAAGGGCTGCTCAGCAGAGCCATGACTTCATATACGGCGAGTATGAAGTAAAATCAAGCGGTAATCCCCTCGCCCACGCTATAATGAGAGGCTCGGTAAACAGACGAGGCGTGCATATACAAAACTATCATTATGAGGATCTTATACTTGCGGCGGATATGTATGACGCCGGAAAGTACGCAAATCCCGCAGTGATAGTGGATGCAAACCACTCGAATTCAAAGAAGATACACACGGAACAGCCCAGAATAGTAAAGGATATACTTCATTCACGCTCATGCAGTGACAGGCTTAAAAAGCTTGTAAAGGGCGTAATGATAGAAAGCTATATAATGGGCGGAAATCAGGGCAACGACATAAAGGGACATATTTACGGAAAATCCATAACAGACCCCTGCTTAAGCTTCGAGGACACAAAGAAGCTCCTGCTTGAAATGTATCAGATACTTTAATAAATATAAAAGCAAAAACGGTACAGCGTTATTCTGTACCGTTTTTAGTATGCTTATCACTGCATATCCGGAGGAATATCATATTGTATTTCCTCTTCAAGCGTATCGAAAAATCTGGTGAACTGACCTCTCCATGTAAGATTTATGGTATCGGTGGAGCCGTTTCTGTTTTTTGCGACTATTACCTCACCCTTATTCCTTACATCGGGATCATCCTTTTTGTAGTATTCCTCTCTGAAAAGCAGGCATACAACATCAGCATCCTGCTCTATGGCGCCCGATTCACGCAGATCCGACATCATGGGTCTGTGATCCGTCCTGCCCTCGGGACCTCTTGAAAGCTGAGAAAGAGCCACAACGGGAACATTCAGCTCTCTGGCAATATTCTTTAAAGAACGGGATATGAAGGATACTCTCTGCTGATCGGATTCGTTCCTGCTTCCCGAGCCCTCCATAAGCTGAAGATAGTCTATCACTATAAGTCCCAGACCCTTTTCAAGCTTCAGCTTTCTGCACTTTTCTCTCAGACTCATGGGATTTATTCCGGGTGTATCATATATTTCTATGGGCGCGGCCGAAAGCGTACCCATAGCCATGGCTATGCTGTCACATTCCTCGGGCGTAAGATTTCCCGTCCTTAGCTTGCTTGAATCCACAAGCGCCTGTGAGGATAACATTCTGTTGCCGAGCTGAAGCATAGACATCTCAAGAGAAAATATAGCCACGGGTATTTTCTTTTCAACAGCCGCATACTGTGCTATATTCAGCCCGAAGGCAGTCTTACCCATGGACGGTCTGCCTGCTATAAGTATGAGGTCTGCATTCTGAAGCCCTGCAGTAAGCCTGTCGAAGTCCTTAAAACCCGTTTCAATGCCGGTAATACGGCTCCCCGAGCGTGTGACCTTATCAATATTTTCTATGACCTGCGCCATTACCTTATCCATTGACACAAAGTCATCTCTGTTTATATTCTGCGATATATCAAGTATGCTCTGCTCTGCCTTAACAATGAGCACATCAGATCTTTCTCCGCCGTCATATGCCGCGGAGGAAATACTGTCGCCTGCCTTTATGAGCCTTCTGAGTATGGATTTTTCCTTGACTATATCCGCATAATATCTTGTCTTGGCTGTAGTCGGCGCAATATTGCTGAGATTTACGAGATATTCTATGCCTCCTACCTGCTCAAGCTGTCCGAGCGATTCGAGCTTATCCTTTGCCATAACAAAGTCAACGGGCTTATTGTTGTTATATAGGTCAACAAAGGCGCTGAATATGAGTCTGTGCGCAGGACTGTAAAAATCATCCGCCGAAAGATTTTCAGCCGATATTCTCACACCCTCGTCATCGGGATAGAGCATACAGCCGAGAACCATCTGTTCGGCTTCGTTATCGTGAGGCGGTATTCTGTTGATATATGAATTTTCATTGGTATTATCAGGCATGATACTGCCTCCTTAAAACATATTACTGCTCGGATACGGATATTTTAAGCCTTGCGCTCACCTGCGGATGAAGCTTTATGACAGCCTCGGAGCTGCCTACATTCTTTATAGGCTCTACGGTTATTTTTTTCTTGTCGATATCCAGATCAAACTGCTCCTTTAAAGCCGCAGAGACCTCCTTATTTGTAACGGCTCCGAAAAGCTTTCCGTTTCCGCCGACCTTGACCTTGATATCAATTGTCTTGGCTTCTATATCGGAGCAGAGCTTTCTTGCCCTTTCAAGCTCTTCGGCTGCTCTTGCCGCCTCGTCCGCCTTTTTTCTGTCAAGCTTTTTAATGTTGGCATCGGTAGCCTCCACAGCCAGCTTCTTGGGTATAAGATAGTTCTTTGCATAGCCGTCGCTTGCATTTATTGTCTGGTCCTTTTTGCCGACATTTTTAACATCCTCCAAAAGAATTACTTTCATTTTAATTTTTCTCCTCCAGATATTCTTCTATTTTTTTCTTGAGCATTTCAATCGCTTCATCTATCGTAACGCCCTCAAGCTGTGCCGCGGCGCCTGCCTGATGACCGCCTCCGCCAAGCTTTTCCATGAGCTTCTGCACATTTACCTTGCCAAGGCTTCTGGCGCTTATATTGACTGAGCCCTCAAATTCACAGAGCACAAAGCTTGCTTCAATGCCAAGTATATTCAAAAGCTCGTCTGCAGCCTGAGCTATGAGCAGAACGGGATTGTCAAGCTCCGCCTTGCTGTCAAGCACTGAGAGCGCCATATCCTCGTATATTATCACAGCATTTCTTATAACGCTTGAGCGTGCTATATATTCGTCAAATGAGTTCTTGAAAAGTCTTCTTACGGAGACCGTGTCCGCGCCGTTCTTTTTGAGATATGCGGCCGCCTCGAATGTCTTTATGCCCGTTTTGAAGGCGAAGTTCTTTGTATCCACGGTAATGCCGGCAAGAAGTCCGTCTACCTCCGTTCTTGTGAGTCTGATGCCCTTTATATGCATGAGCATTTCCGTAACAAGCTCGCAGGTCGATGAAGCGTAGGCCTCATGATACACAAGAGAACAGTTCTCTATCGCCTCGGTAGCCTTCCTGTGGTGGTCCAGCATAACTATGCTCTTTGCTCTGTCCAGAAGCTCGGGACATTCGGTAAGGAAGGGTCTGTGTGTATCTACTACAATTAGAAGCGTATTGCGCTTTATGAGCTTTTGCGCCTCCTCATTGTTTATAAATGTATCCTCGTATCTGCCGTCGTCCGAAAGTCTTTCATAGAGCGCCTTTACACTGCTTGTTATTTTGTTGAGGACTATATAGCACTTCTTGTCATAAAACTTGGCTATTGCGGATATACCGGCTGCGGCGCCCAGGCTGTCCAGATCGGGATTTTTATGTCCCATAACTATGACATCTCTTGCCGAGAGCATGAGCTCTACAAGACCCTGCGCCTTTACTCTGGCTCTTACTCTTGAATTTTTGTTGACCTCCTTGCCGTCGCCTCCGAAGAACTGATAGCTGTCCTCCGATTCCTTTATGACTATCTGGTTGCCTCCTCTGCCGAGGGCAAGATCAAGAGCGCCCCTCGCATAAGCCATACTTTCGTTTACGGTATTGCCGTTCATGCCTATGCCTATGCTCAAGGTGGCAGGAACATCATTTCCCATATCCAGTTTGCCTATGTTTTCCACAAGCGAGAACTTGTCTGCCTTAAGCTGTGCAAGTGTATCCTTGTTGAGTACAAAGAGATATTTTCCGCTTTCGTACTTTCTTACAAATCCGCCCAGATTGTTGAAGTAGTCGTTTATTTTTCTCTCGATGATAGCACAGAAATGCGGATATCTTATTTCGTCCATGGTCTCCTGTATCTCTATACTGTTGTCTATTATGACCATACCGATAAGAATGTTGGTACAGAGCATGCCCTTACTGTTTATATAAGGATTTTCAATGAATATAACATTTATGCCCTCCCCGTCTGTCATGGTATAGAGGTCATAATATTTTTCGCCTATAAGCGCTCTCTGCTCGGCTTTATCTGCATCAAATTCGGGCATGAGGTCAAAGATAGTCCTTATATCCTTAAAGCCCTCGATCCACTTTTTGTATACAGAATTGTACTCAACTATGTTAAGCGACTTATCCAGCCCCACATAGGGAAAAGGAACAGCTATACGCTCATTCATAAATAACATCTCCTCTTAGTACATATGATCTGTTTTCATTGCCGAATAAAATATTATATCACATTTCTTTTATTTTTTCAACCTTTTGTCTATAATGGGATAGCATCCCAGATCCTTGCAGAATGTAGTCTTGCGCTTCAGAAGCCTTAGGGCTTCCTTTATATCCTCCGAGTTGCCGTCCACATCAAGGTCTATGACGAAAACATATTCAAGAGGTCTGTTCCGCATAGGTCTTGAAAATATCTTTGACATATTCACATCGAATATGGAGAATATATCAAGCATCTTGAGAAGCTCGCCCGGCTTATTGGCTGTTGAGAAACATACTGTTGCTTTATTTCCGTTTGTATAGCTTATGTTTCTGTTCTTTGAAAGTCTCACAAACTCCGTAAAGTTGTCGTTTGTATCCTGTATGCCCTCCGCAAGGACCTCAAGGCCGTAAAGCTCGGCAGCGCACTGCGCGCCTATTCCCGCAATATTGCTTTCGCCCTCCGCAACTGCCTTTATGGCTCCTGCCGTAGATGCGGTAGTTTCGATTTCGGCATAAGGCAGACTTTCGTTTATGAAATTTCTGCACTGAGGTATTGCATGGGAATGACTCATTATTTTTTTGATGTCCTGCAATTTTGTACCCTTACGGGCTATAAGGCATTGCTCTATAGGCATTATGATAAGCTGCTGTATATAAAGCTCCACATCAAATGTAAGACAGTCTATAGCGGCATTCACAACACCCTCTATTGAATTTTCTATTGCGGCCACAGCCTCGTCCGCCTCACCCGATTCAACCGCCTTCATAGCATCGGCAAAGCTGTGATACGGCACAAAAACGCTGTCCTTGGGGCTTAAAAGCCTTGCCGCCTGTTCAGTAAAGGTACCCTCGGGTCCCAGATAACCAACCTTCATAATTTTTCTCCCGTGTATATTAAACTGATTTATATTATAATACCACAATTTTACAAGTAATACAATGTTTAATTTGAGTATATAAAATAATTTTTTCATATTTACCTTTACAAATAAATGTGATATACTTAATAAAATGTGTTTTT
Organism: uncultured Clostridia bacterium; assembly: GCA_947632235.1. Lineage (GTDB taxonomy): Bacteria > Bacillota > Clostridia > Lachnospirales > CAG-274 > Gallispira. Next base: position 11,253 of record CANROO010000036.1, on the reverse strand, counting down.
GAATATGCCGGAGGCTTAAAATGGTAAAAATAGAGAGCATAAATACAGATGAAGCCTTGAGATATATGGGCTATAAGGAAAATATCGACATAGACAACATAAAAGATATTATATACGACTGCGAAAATAGGCTCCTTTCCGCAGCCGAGCCAAGATACTGTTATAAAATAGCAGATATAGAGCGCTCAGAAAAAATATCCGTTAAAAATACAGACCTTGTGCTTGAAGGAAAAAGCATTTACGGGCATCTTTCGGAATGCCGTGGTGTCATATTGCTTGCGGCAACGCTTTCGGACAAGGCGGACAGGCTTATAAGCCTTATGAATGTTACGGATGTCACCTCTGCGCTCATAACGGACGCCATGGCAAGCGCCATGACGGAACAGCTCTGCGACATAGCAGAGGAAGAAATAAGGCGCGAAAACGGCATAAAATACACAACCTTCAGGTTCTCGCCCGGCTACGGTGATCTTCCCATAGATATACAGAGAGATTTCATAAAGGTATTGAGCGCAGAAAAAAAAATTGGACTGACTGTAAATGACAGCAATATACTTATACCGCGTAAGTCCGTAACGGCAGTGATCGGCATATCGGACAAGCCTCTGCCCAAGCAAAAAAGAGGCTGTGCAGTATGCAGTATGAAGGACAGCTGTCAGTACAGAAAGAGAGGTGTACACTGTGGACTTTAAAAAACTGCTGAAAAAAGACTATATAATACTTGACGGAGCTATGGGTACAATGCTCCAGAAGGCGGGACTTAAGCTCGGAGGCATACCCGAGCTTCTGAGTATTACCGATCCCGAAAAAATTATAGGCATACATAAAAGCTATATCGAGGCAGGCTCCGACATAATATATGCCAATACCTTCGGCGCAAACAGCTATAAGCTTAAGGACTGTAAATACAGCGTGAGCGAGGTCATACAGGCATCGGTCAAATGCGCAAGGAAGGCCTGCGAAGGCACTGACACGCTCACAGCTCTTGACATAGGCCCCATAGGTCAGCTTTTAGAGCCTACGGGAACTCTCGCATTTGAGGATGCCTATGACATATTCAAGGAGCAGATAACTGCAGGACATGACGCGGATATAATAGTGCTTGAAACAATGACAGACCTCTACGAGGTAAAGGCAGGACTTCTGGCGGCAAAGGAAAACAGTGACAAGCCTGTCATAGTTACTATGACATTTGAAGAGAACATGAGGACATTCACGGGATGCTGTATACCCTCAATGGCTCTCACGCTTGAAGGACTGGGCGCAGACGCGATTGGCGTCAACTGTTCATTGGGCCCTAAGGAGCTCATACCCATAATAGAGGAGCTTTCAAGGTGGACGGAGCTTCCTATAGTTGTCAAGCCCAATGCAGGACTGCCCGACCCCGTTACAAATGAATACAATGTAAGCGCGGATGAATTTGCCGGCTATATAGCCGAAATGAATAGATACGGCATAAGGCTTGTCGGCGGCTGCTGCGGTACAGATCCCGATTATATTAAAGCTACCGTAAAAGCTCTTTCAAATCTTAAGCCCGTAAGCATACATAAAAACATTCCTTCAGCCATATGCTCGCCTACCATGGCTGTTGTCATAGACCGCCCCAGAATAATAGGCGAGAGAATAAATCCAACAGGAAAAAAGCTTTTCAAGGAGGCTCTTAAAAATAAAAATATAGAGTATATTCTGGGACAAGCCGTAGAGCAGATACAAGGCGGTGCGGAAATACTCGATATCAATGTCGGTCTGCCCGACATAGACGAAAGGGAAATGATGGTAAGGGTAGTAAAGGCTGTTCAGGGAATTGCGGAAACGCCCCTGCAGATCGATTCCACCGATCCCGAAGTTCTGGAGGCGGCGTTAAGGGTATACAACGGCAAACCGCTTGTAAATTCCGTAAACGGCGAGGAGGAAAGCCTTGAAAGAATACTGCCTCTCATTAAAAAATACGGTGCGGCGGTGCTCGGTCTGACCTTGGACAAAAACGGTATACCCAAAAAAGCCGATGAAAGATTTGAAATAGCAAGGAAAATAATGAATAAAGCCCTTGAATACGGCATAGCCAAGAAAAATATATTTATTGACTGTCTTACTCTCACTGCCTCGGCAGAACAGGAGGCGGTAATTGAAACTCTTAACGCACTTGAAAGGGTTAAAAAAGAGCTGGGACTTAAGACCGTTCTGGGCGTTTCAAATATTTCATTCGGACTGCCCAACAGAGGGCTTATAAACAGTACCTTCCTTACAATGGCGCTCACAAAGGGGCTTGACCTTCCCATAATCAATCCCAATATGGAGGCTATGACAGGCGCTGTGAGGGCTTACAGACTGCTTGCAGGCCATGACAGAAATTCAAGCGAATTTATAGAATGCTACGGTTCACAGCTTCAGGAAAAAGCTGAAAAAAAAGATGCCGATTACAGCCTTGAATACGCCATAGAAAAGGGACTTAGGGAAAAAGCAAGAGAGATAACATCCGCTCTGCTTGAAAGGCATGACCCCATGCATATAATAAACACAATGATAATACCCGCTCTTGACAAGGCAGGCGAGGATTTTGAAGCCGGCAGGATATTCCTTCCTCAGCTTATACTCTCTGCAGGAGTGGCGCAGGAGGCATTTGAGGTGCTTAAGGAAAAAATAGCCTCCTCAAATGACAGCTCCGTTGAAAAGGGAAAAATTGTATTGGCAACCGTAAAGGGCGATGTACACGACATAGGCAAAAATATTGTAAGAGTTCTGCTTGAAAACTACGGCTACAATGTTATAGACCTTGGCAAGGATGTAGAACATGCCGAGGTATTAAGAGCCGTAAGGGAAAATGACTGTCATCTAGTGGGGCTCAGTGCGCTTATGACCACAACGCTCGGCTCCATGGCTGAAACAATAAGGCTTTTAAGAGAGCACGGCTGTGACTGCAAAATAATGGCGGGCGGAGCCGTACTTACGCCCGAATACGCCAAAAAAATAGGCGCAGACTATTATTCAAAGGACGCAAAGCAGTCCGTGGACATAGCAAAAGAGGTCCTCGGCTGAAAATAAAAATCCACCCAAAAACGGGTGGATTTTTATTTTAGAAATTATCGGCGCTTTCGCGCATCTTTACTGAAACGGTTTTTGTCTGACCATTTCTTACGATAGTTATATTTACTGTCTGCCCTATCTTGCACTTCTTGACAGCCGATATGAGCTGTTCGGTATTGAATACGGGCGTACCGTTAAACGATGTAACAAGGTCTCCCGGCTGTATATCAGCATAGCTTGCGCTTCCTCCGGGTATTATCTGCTCTATCTTTACGCCTGCCTGTGGAAGATTGTTCTGCTGTGCCACCTCCGCCGAAATACTTGTGATATATACTCCGAGAGTAGGCGTGCTCTTGCTGTTCATAAGCTCTTCAATTATGGGCTTTGCAACATCAGAGGCTATACTGTATCCTATGCCCTCAACAGTCGTCATAGATATTTTTGCAGTATTTATTCCTATTACCTGTCCTCTGCTGTTGACAAGCGCGCCGCCACTGTTGCCGGGGTTAATTGCGGCATCTGTCTGTAAAACAGTAAGCTTGGTGCCCTGAATATTGACATCTCTTGTCTGTGAGCTCAATATACCCTTTGTGGCTGTATTGCCCTCTCCCAAAGCGTTGCCTATGGCTATAACTGTTTCACCGACCTCAACATCCTCCGAATTGCCGAATTCGGCGACCTGAACATTGCTTACGCCTGCCTTTGCAAGATCGCTTAATGAAACGGATATTACTGCAAGGTCTGCATTTGCATCCTTACCCACAAGCTTGGCGTTTACAAGGTCACAGTTGTTAAGCGATATGCTGACAGTTGACGAGCCCGATATAACATGATTATTAGTGACAATATATGCGTTTTCGCTGTCCTTATGGAAAACTACGCCCGAGCCTGCGCCCTTGCTCTGATAAGCCATATTGAAATAGCTTATTCCCTCTGTAATGGTGGTAATGCAGGCTATGGAGGGCTGTACCTTCTTTATTATTTCAACTGTGTTTTTTGACGCCTCGTCCATTGTAGTCCTGACATCCGCATCATTTTCGGAGGGCAGAAACGCTACGTCATCCGATACGGCAGGCTTTCTGCTGTTTTCTATCACCTGTGTGGTAACGGGTATGACCGCACCTGCGCAAAGTCCTATTACACCGCAGGCAACAACTGCCGCAGCAATTTTTTTAATATACTTCATCATTTTTTATTACCCTCCTCTCAGAACTGCTCATTCTGATTCTGAAGTACGGCAGTTACTGTCATCTCTCTCACGCCGTCCCTCACAACAGTAAGCTGTATGCTGTCGCCCGATTTATGCGATGATATAGCCTTTGAAAGAGCATCCACATCCGATACTGCATTTCCGTCTATTGCGGTGATTATATCGCTTACCTGAAGTCCTGCCTTTTCTGCGGCTGAACCCGACTCGATGCTGTAAACGAATATTCCGGGGATGTCTATGCCGTATATCCTCTCAAAGTTATCGTCTATAGTGTAGCCAGATATGCCGAGATACGGCTTATCTACAGTGCCGTTCTGCATAAGCGTGTCTATTATGGACTGTGCCGCCGACATGGGTATTGCATAGCCTATGCCCTCAACCGCACTGCTCGAGAGCTTGGCAGTATTTATGCCTATTACCTCACCTGCGGTATTTATAAGAGCGCCGCCGCTGTTGCCCGGATTAATGGCGGCATCGGTCTGTATGACAGTCAGCTTTTTGCCGTCTATATTTATTTCCTTGTTCTGAGCGCTTATTATTCCCAGAGTGGATGTCTTGCCCTGTCCCAAAGCGTTGCCTATGGCGATGACATTTTCGCCTACCGCCATATTATCGGAGCTTCCGAACTTAGCCGCCGTAACATCGCTTATACCTGCCGCTGCAAGATCCTTTTTGGATACGGATATGACAGCCAGATCGGATGTGGCGTCCTTGCCGACAAGCTTTGCATTCACCTGTTCGTTTCCCGTTATGGAGATGACAACCGAATTTGCATCCTCCACAACATGATTGTTGGTAACGATATAAATTGTGTCTCCGTCTACCTTATATATTACGCCCGAGCCCGAACCCTCGCTCTCGTACACCTGACCGAACCAGTCGGCTGCCGTCTGAGCCTTTATGGAAATATTTACAACAGAATTTTTTACGCTGTCTATTACCTTTACAATGCTGTCCTCGGATGCCGTGAGATCGACTGCCGGAGAAGCGTCCACATTGCTTTCTCCTTCTTCCTCCGAGCCCTCGTTGAAGCTGAAGCCTCCCGTAACTGCATCCGTAAGAGCCTTTGATGTGTTAAGTCCAAGTCCCAGACAATAGCCCAGAGAGCCGCCGCACAAAAGAACTCCTGCAAGCCCTACAGCTATACTCTTTTTATAAGAATATTTTTTTGCCGTGCCCTCGTTATTTTCTTCCGTGCCTTTTTTTGCAGTGCCTTCCGTATCATCATCGGCACCGCCTTCAGCTTTATGCGCAAATACTGCATCGCTTTCGCCTTCATTGTTATATTCAGACGCTTCTGTTACCGACTCAGCACTTTCTGTGTTTTCAAAAGAGGTTACATCGGCCTCTGAATTTTCGGGCTTATTATCAATAAACTCATCTTTGCTTTCATTTCCGTTTGTGTTTTCAAAATCTTCATTCATAATAAAAACCTCCTTTGCTGTTTTCAAACATATTTTATCAGCATTTGAAGCAAAAAGTGTGAATATTTTGTGAACATTTGTCTGCTTTAGGCAATTTTAATGCCACTTTAATATTTGCTTAATAAATTCATAATTGCTATTTAATAATTGGAAATAATCAGGGCACAACATAATCATTTAACGCATATAATTTAATATATATCATGCAGGTGATAAGATGAGAATATTTTTAGACCCCGGCCACGGAGGTTCAAATCCGGGAGCCATAGGCGCAAACGGACTTGAGGAAGCGGATGTAAATCTGGATGTAGCTCTTAAAACAGGCAGACTTCTGCAGGCGGAGGGCTATACCGTAAATTATTCCAGATTAGGTGATGAGACCGTAAGTCTGTCCGAAAGAGCCGAGCTTGCCAATCAATGGGGAGCAGATTACTTTGTGAGTATACACTGCAATTCAAATGTAAATCCCATTTATAAGGGAACATCAACTTATTTTTACAGAACGGGCACAGTTGCCGAAGATCTTGCGCTGACTGTAAATAATGCACTTGTAGAAGAAATAAATACAAAGGACCTGGGTATATTTTCCGCCAATTTTGCCGTTTTAAGGCTCACAAGGATGCCTGCCGTACTGGCGGAGCTTGCATTTATAAGCAATCCCGAGGAAGCGGAGCTTCTGGGGACAGACAGCTTCAGGCAAAGGTGCGCTGTGGGCATTTCAAGAGGTATAATAGCCTTTACAAGCTGATAACACAAAACCACCGACTGAGCATCGGTGGTTTATGTCTATATCGTTTATTAATATGTTCCTATGTCAATGCTGTTTATAACAACATCTTCTATGGGCTTGTCGTTCTGTGTAGGCACTGCCGCGATCTCGTCAACAATGGTTATGCCCTCGTATACCTGACCGAATACCGTATAGCCAAGGTCGAGATAGGGATAGCCGCCGCCTGCATATGCGTCTATTACCTCCTGCGGGAATACATCCGCATTTGTAAGAGTTTTGCCGTCCTTATTCTTAAACATAAAGCTTCCGCTTATATAGTCATCATCCATATTGAAGCTCTTTATTGCATTCTGCATTTCAGCTCCCTGAGAATTCTGCACAATGTAGAACTGGCTTCCGTTTGTGTCGGGACCTGCGTTTGCCATGCAAAGAGCGCCTCTGATATTTCTTAAGTCAAGCGAGACCTCATTTTCAAAGGCATCGCCCCATATGCTCTCTCCGCCTGTGCCGTTGCCGTTGGGGTCACCGCCCTGTATCATGAACTGATTTATTACTCTGTGGAATGTAAGGCCGTTGTAATAGCCCTCCTTTGCGTGAGTTGTGAAGTTTTCAACTGCCTTGGGCGCATATTCGGGGAAAAGCTTTACCTTTATATCTCCGTGATTAGTGTGAAAAACTGCAACTGGATCCCCTTCCTTTACGGCCTCAAGCTGAGGAAGCGACTTGAAATCATCCACAACGACAGTGTCATACTGAGGCTGTTCTTCTTCTGCAGCCGCGCTGTTATCCTCATAAGTGCCCGAATCGGTATTCTCACTCTTTCCGCATGCACATAAGCTTGTCATCGCCATTGCCAATGTAAGCGCAATAATAACTTTTTTCTTCATATCCTTATCCCCTTTACAAAATTAATTATAGATTTTAAATCCATTATATCTATAATATTTAATTATCCTTTTTTTGTCAAGAGATAAATTGAAATTTAATTATTAAATATAACATACATTAATTGAGAGCGTCATATATGCTGTCGGCTATGACCTCGGACATATTCATGACTACCGAAAGCCTTGTACTCTGGAGCTGATTTATGCCGTTAAGGCTCCATTTGTTCACTATGCCCGTTATTGATATATCTCCTATTCTGGAGAGCTTTTTGGATATTCCTGCTCCGGGGCTCAGAGAGCCCTCCCATATACTGAGGCTCCCTATGTGGTCGTATATGCCCAGGCTTGCGTCAATTGCTATTACCATGGGCTTATCATAGGTATCGTAGAGCTGTTTTATTTTTTCATCCATATTTACAGCGTGTACGGGTCTGTCTATAGTGCCTATAACATTATCCATTCCCAGTGACATGAGCCTTGTACCCACAAGAGGCCCCAGAGAGTCGCCCGTTGCCCTGTCCGTGCCTATGCAGAATATAACTATGCAATTGTGCTTGTCCTTATGCTTTGATATATGCTTTTTTATACTGCTGCTCAACATGTGCCTGCAGTTATTATCGGATACCGATATATATTCCCTGTCGCTGTACACCTTACCACCTCTTTTATTAATATAAACAAAATCAAATTATTTATGTATGGAGCATATCGTGACTAATTTGAAATTATTTGCGGATAAAAATAATATGTATGCAACAGACTTTGACATAATACTTTTTTGCTATCTGCTATTATTTGTACATAAATCATTAACGAAAGGGTGTCTTGAATGACGAATGACGAAGCTAACAGCTTACCTAACAATGTTAAACAAATAGGCAGTATCTCGGGAAACGACAGAATATATCTTGAGGACTATGCCGGTACATATCTTGAGCAGTATGCCTCATCTCAGAACGGAAGCGAAAAAATTGCGCTTCTTGTGGGCAGAAATCTCACAATAAACGATGACAATGTGCTTTTTATAAGCGGAGTTATACAAGGAAAATATACCATACAAAAAAACGGCATGCCGGAGCTTACGGAGAAAAGCTGGCAGTATGCCGAAAAGCAGATTGAAATGTATTTCGGCGACTGTACGGTCGTGGGCTGGGCTTATGTACAGCCCGGCTTTGAGGACTATATAAGCGAGAAGCTTTGCAATTTTCAGAAGCAGTGCATAGCAAAGGGACTTCAGGTGCTCTACATAACGGATCCCACAGAAAAAATATCGGGCTTTTACAGGTGGAACAACAACGAGGAAAGCTTTGAGGCCATAAACGGCTACATAATATATTATGAAAAAAATGAAGGCATGCACGAATATATGCTGGAAAACAAAATAAAGGAGGACAAGCCCTCAGAAGAAAGCAAAAATGTAGCATCCGATGCAGGAGCAAGAGCCAGAGCCGTTACATCTGCAAAAAAGCGTAAGAAAGGCAGACACTATTCTCAGGCAGACCAGACGCGGACAATAAACCTTTTGGGGAGTCTCAGCTTTGTTATGCTTTTGGTTTGCTTTATAATGGGTGCAGGACTTGTGCAGAACGATGAAAGAATAAATTCTCTTGAGCTCCAGCTTGCATCGCTCGAAAATGAATTTAAGAACACAAAGGAAGTGTTCGCATCATACACGGCGGCACAGGAAACGACAGTACAGACCACTGCCGAAGCCTCCACCGAAGAAACAACCATTCAGAAAAAAGCGGAAGCAGAGCCTTTGAAATATACCGTAAAAACAGGTGATACGCTCATTAAAATAAGCAATTCAAGGTACGGCAGCTCCGCAAGAGTTGACGACATAAAAGAGCTTAACGACCTGAAAAGCGATAAAATTATAGTGGGCAAAACATTGCTTCTGCCCTAGGAGAGTGAAAAAATATGAATAATGAGCTTGCTGCGGCTCTTGCGCATGAGATCAAGAACCCCATAGCGCTTATAAGGGCCAATATAGATTATCTTAAACTGAGCACGGGAAAGGAATATGAGAGATATTTTGATATAATAAACAAGGAGCTTAATAAGCTTAACAGTCTTATATCCGACTATACGGAGATACTTCAGCCCGAAATAAGAAATGAAACAATATATCCCGAGGACCTAATATATGATGTTACCGAAGAATTTGCAATACTCGGCAAGAAGGACATAAGCTTTGAATTTGACATTGACAGCGAAATAAAGCTGAAGGGCGACTACAAAAAGCTGTCTATACTTCTTTTCAATATATACAAAAATTCAGCGGAGGCTATAAGGGAAAACGGCATTATAAGGACAAGCCTCTACGGCAAAGGCGACAAAATAATAATAGAGATCGAGGACAACGGCGGAGGAATAGCGCAGGATATAATAGAGAATGTAGGAAAGCCTTTTTTTACAACAAAATCGGGAGGAAGCGGACTGGGAATAATGATATGCAGGACCGTCATGGATGCTCACGGCGGAGAAATACATATTGAAAACACCAAAAACGGCTGTCTTACAAAATTGATATTCAACAAATAAATTTGCTATTTATCCCAATTTGAGTTATACTAATATAAAGCAATAAAACTCAAGGAGAATAGCTATGGAAAGAATGCAGGAACTTATAGAAACACTTAACAGGGCGTCAAGAGCCTACTATCAGGAAGACAGGGAAATAATGAGCGACTTTGAATATGACAGGCTCTATGACGAGCTGTGCGCTCTTGAAAAAGAAAGCGGTGTGGTCCTTTCTTCCAGTCCCACGCAGAAGGTAGGACATCAGGTGCTCAGCTCTCTCAAAAAGGTAAGGCATGAAAGCCGTATGCTCTCTCTTGACAAAACAAAGAGCATTGAAGCTCTTAAAGACTTCCTTGGAGAGCACAAGGGTATCCTCTCGTATAAAATGGACGGGCTTACCGTTGTTCTGACCTACAGAAACGGGGAGCTTTATCAGGCCGTCACAAGAGGAAACGGAGAGGTCGGAGAGGATATAACGCATAATGCCAGATTTTTTAAAAATATACCGCTTAAAACAGGCTTTAAGGGCGAGCTTGTTATAAGGGGCGAGGCTGTGATCTCATTCAATGACTTCAATATAATAAATGAAAAGCTGGAGGCCGATGATAAATATAAAAATCCCAGAAATCTCTGCAGCGGTACGGTAAGACAGCTCAATTCCGAAATAGCGGCAGAAAGAAATGTATGCTTTATAGCCTTCGCTTTAGTAAGCGCCGAGGATACGGACTTTGGCGATGACAAGAACAGCAGATTTGAATGGCTTGAAAAAATGGGCTTTGAATGTGTTAAGCGTAAGATAGTGGATAAGGACAATATAGAAAAAGCCGTCAGAGAATTTGAGGCGGATATACCGGATAATCCCTTTGCCACGGACGGACTTGTGCTCACATTCAGCAGTATGGAATATTCTCTATCTCTGGGTGAAACAGCTAAATTCCCAAGAGATTCCATTGCCTTCAAGTGGGCGGACGAGCTTGCCGAGACAAGGCTTCTGGATGTGGAATGGAGCACATCCAGAACGGGACTTATAAATCCCATTGCAATATTTGAGCCTGTGGAGCTTGAGGGAACAACAGTCGAAAGAGCATCGCTTCACAATATAAGCATTATTGAGGGGCTCAAGCTCGGCATAGGCGACAGGATAACGGTGTACAAGGCTAATATGATAATACCGCAGGTCGCCGAAAATTTAACTAAAAGCAACAGCCTTGAAATACCCTCGGCTTGTCCCGTATGCAAAGAGGAAACGGAGATAATAGGCTTAAGGGACGGAAAGGCTCTCAAATGTACAAATCCCAACTGCAGGGCGCAGAGAGTATGCTCTCTGGAGCACTTTGTATCAAGGGATGCAATGAACATAGAGGGACTTTCGGAGGCTACAATAGAAAAATTCATAGATAAGGGTTTTTTGGACAATTATACCGATCTTTACAGGCTTGAAAGATACAAGGATGA
>CANROO010000035.1 GCA_947632235.1 uncultured Clostridia bacterium | reverse complement strand
TTATGCCTATGTATTCGCCCTTGTATCCGGCAAGCATAAGAGTGTGTCTTTGCGCAGTGTCAAGCCTTTCCTCCCAGGAAGGCTCGGGGAGAAGTTCGCCATTTTCAAGATAGGCTAAAATTCGTCGGAATATAAATGGATTGCCCTGCGCTCCCCTGCCTATCATAACGGCATCGCAGTGCGTATAGTCAAGCATTTTCTTTGCGTCCTCGGGAGAAAAAATATCTCCGTTGCCTATTATTGGTATTTTTGTATTTTCCTTTACAAGCTTTATTATGTCCCAATCGGCCTTGCCCGAATAATACTGTTCCCTTGTTCTGCCGTGGAGGGTGAGAGCGGCGGCTCCGCTCTGCTCCGCAATATGCGCCATTTCCACGGCATTTATATGCCCTTCGTCAAAGCCCTTTCTTATCTTCACTGTAACTGGCTTATCCGAAGCCTTTGAAACGGCTTCTATTATACTGCCTGCAAGCTCGGGCCTTAATGAAAGTGCGGAGCCCTCGCCGTTTTTGACTATCTTGGGCGCGGGACAGCCCATATTTATATCTATTATGTCTATGTTTTCATATTCGTTGAGCCGTCTTGCCATATCCGCCATGACCTCGGGCTCGGAACCGAACATCTGCACGGCGCAGGGGCGCTCGCTCTCGTCCGTATCCAGGAGCATGTGAGTATTTTTGTTGTTGTACTTCATGCCCTTTGCGCTGACCATTTCGGAATACGCAAGTCCGCAGCCCATTTCCCTGCAAAGAGTTCTGAACACCTTATCCGTAACGCCTGCCATGGGCGCCAAAAAAACATTGTTTTTTATATGTACATTTCCTATTTTCATTTCATAATACCCTTTACAAAGGTCTTGTACCAAAGCGAGAGCGAATTAAAAAGCTCCTCGTTGTTCTTTTCGGTATAGCCGACTTCAAGCTTTGCACCTATATCGTCATAGAGAAAGTCATCGCTTTGGTTCATAACCTCTATATAAACATCGGCGCTGTCTTTATAAAAGCCTATTATTGCTATGCCCTTCGTCCTCTCGGCAAGTATGCTGACTGTGACGCGAAGCTCGCGCTTTATCCTGTCGGGGAGCCTGTCGAATTTTTCATTGAAAAAATAGCCGTGCTTATAATATGAAGCAGAACAGAGTATGTCCTTGTTTTCGTCCATGATTATCTCCTTAAATATATCTGTCATCGCATAGTCTTACCGATACCTCGCCCGAAAGCACGGCAGCTTCGCCGCCCTCGGAGGATATGATAAGCTCGCCTCTCTCGTTCACGCCCCTTGCAATGCCCCTTATCTCGGTTTTTCCGCCTACAGTCTTGACCTCCCTGCCGGTGTTGGCGCAGTATTTGTTGTACTCGTCCGCAAAGGCCGTAAAGCCGTTTTTCTCAAAGGTATCAAAGCAGTCTATAAGCTCGGGCACAAGCCTATTTATAATATCGCTGCGCTTGAAGCTTACGCCCGTTTCCATATAAAGAGATGTCGCCTTCTGCATTATATCGGGCGGAAATGCGGTGTTGTTGACATTTATACCTATGCCCGTGACTATATAATTGACCTTCTGCATTTCGGCGTTCATTTCAGTAAGTATGCCAACAGCTTTTTTGCCGTTTATTACAATATCGTTAGGCCATTTGATATAAAAATCAAGCCCCGTCATTTCGGAAAGTATGCGCCTGACGGCAACGCCTGCAGTAAGCGTTATTTGGGGCGCTTCAAAGGGCATGATGTCGGGCTTTGAAAGAAGGCTCATATATACGCCCGCATTCTTTTCCGCCTGCCAGCTTCTGCCCAGTCTGCCCTTGCCTGCTGTCTGCCGGGAGCACACAGCCAGGAGTCCGTCATCACAGCCGGCAGCCGCTCTTCGCTTGCATTCCTCGTTTGTGGAGTCCGTTTCCTCCATATAGACAAGGTTGTCATATTTTATCTCATATTCATTCAGGACATCCGAAAAAGGCGCAAGCTTATAGCCCCTGTTGCTTACAGATTCAATATTATAGCCCATTGCCTTGAGCTTAGTTATATTTTTCCACACTGCCGCCCTGGAGATGCCGAGCTTTTTGCCTATTTCCTCGCCGGAAATATAGCCGTTCTCCTCTTTTAGCAGTCTGAGCACATCAAAATTCATATACTCACCTCAATAATATAATAACAAAATATTTTAAATATTGCAATTTATTTATGCGCTGATGTATTGTTTTTTTTGCATTTTTAATGTATACTTAACATATAGACAGGAGGGACTTGCCATGATAAAGGGAATAGGAACGGATATAATAGAAATAAGGCGTATAGCAGAAGCCATAGACAAAAAGGGATTTATGGACAGGATATTCACAAAGGAAGAACAGAAGCTCTACCACGGCATAAACTATCAGACATTAGCAGGAAACTTTGCGGCAAAGGAAGCCGTGGCTAAGGCATTCGGCACAGGCTTTGCAGGCTGTTCTCCCATAGAGATAGAGGTGCTGAGGGACGAAAACGGCAAGCCCTATGTGAAGCTGTACGGCAATGCGCTTGAAAGGCTCAACTCTATGGGCGGATGCATACATATTTCAATATCTCACAGCAGGGAGAATGCTCTCGCATTTGCTGTGATAGACGGATAAGGGTGGTTTTATGTATATACTGAGCAACAGTGAAATGAAACAGGCGGAGCAGGACGCCATTGAAAAAAGAGGCGTGCCCTCATTGATACTTATGGAAAACGCCGCAAGGGGCGCAGCGGGGGAAATATTAAAGAGAAAGCCCGAAAGCGTTATTATTTTTGCAGGAAAGGGAAATAACGGCGGAGACGGTCTTGCAATAGGAAGGCTCCTAATGGCGGAAGGAATAAGCGTAAAAATAATATTCCCCGGCGATGAAAGCAGAGCGACGACAGACTGCAAAAAAAATCTGGATATTTTGAAGGCATATGATGCTGACATTGAATATAACGCGGAAAACGCAGAGCCCGAAAAATATGACATAACGGTCGATGCCCTTATAGGCACGGGACTTTCAAGAGAGCTGAGCGATGAATACAAGAGGCTTGCGGACATTATAAACAGAGGAAAATATATATTTGCCATAGACTGCCCCACAGGTGTGGATTCGGACACGGGAGCGGTGTGCGGAACAGCCGTTAAGGCGGATGAAACCATTACATTTCACCTGCCGAAGATCGGGCTTATGCTCTACCCTGCCTGCGGATATGCGGGCAAGCTCAATGTTAAACACATAGGCATACCATACACAAAGAAATATGATACCTTTGTGCTTGACGACCCCAAGGCATTACTGCCCGAAAGATATGCCCGTTCTCACAAGGGGAGCTACGGCAGAGCGCTTATGGTGTCGGGCTGCGACAGCATGGCAGGCGCAGCGCTCATAAACGGCACGGCTGCCTACAGCTCAGGCTGCGGACTTGTGGACATATGCTCCACGGAGCATGTACGCGATGTGATACACTGCGGACTTCCCGAAGCCATAACATCCGACAGAAGCAATATAAATCTTGAAAAAGCGGATGTCATAGCCATAGGCTCGGGACTTGGAACAGGCGATGAAAGCAGAAAAGCCGTGGAATATGTGCTTAAAAATGCAAAAGCGCCCGTAATAGCGGACGCAGACGCGCTGAATATAATAAGCGGAAACGAGGAGCTTAAAGTCCTCACATCGGTCATAACACCGCATATAAAGGAAATGTCGGTGCTTACGGGGCTTGAAATAGGATATATAAAAAACAATTTGATAAAGACGGCAGGCGAATATGCCAAAAAATATGACACCGTTGTTGTGCTCAAGGACAGCAGGAGCATAATTGCCTCGCCCAACGGCAGAGTGTGCATAAACACAACGGGAACGCCGGCAATGAGCAAGGGAGGCAGCGGAGATTCGCTCACGGGCGTTATAACGGGACTTATGGCGCAGGGGCTCGATGCCTTTGACGGCGCCTGCCTCGGAGCTTATATAAACGGAAAAACGGCAGAGCTTATAGAAAAAGAAAAGGGCGCTTACGGAGTTATGGCGCTTGATATTGCAGGGAATATCGGAAGATGCATCATGACGCTTTGAGGCTGTGAGGCAATATGGAGATTTGTATATGAAAAAGAATATTATCATAATATTTGTTGTACTGCTAATTATTATTTCACTTATTATCATAAAAAGCACCTTTATTGTATATGAATGGAATTATTTTGATGAAGCAGGTGTTGATAATGTATATAACCTTTCTGATGCAATTGAACGCAAAGGCGAGCCTTTAAAAATTTCTTATGATCCACAGAATAAAATTATTTATGCATATTATGACGATATGTATTTTAAGTTTGATGCCTACTTTTTAAAAAGCTTAGATGATATTTCCGAATATCTCTCACATGAACCTATTGCATGTATAGTAATTACCGGAAAACAGTATCGGTTTGGATTATGGAATGTTGGTGTAGGTACATCAAGAAAGGAGCTTGAAAGGGTATATAAATATATACGGAAACAAACAGATGCAGATCCAAATGAAAGGCTTGGAATAATTGACGGTCCAGCTTGGGTAGACTTTTATTATGACTCAAATGACTGCGTTTCAAAAATTTATATAATACATAGTCCTATATAATAAGTTTAAAATTAAAGTAAAAAGCACGGACAGCAATTGCGGATTTTTTCTATATTCCAAAAAATCCGCAGATATTAATGCCGTAACATATATTTATATCCCCTTTTCATAGTATTCATAGGGGTCGAGGTATTCGCCGTCAAGCATTATCTCATAGTGAAGGTGAGGTCCCGTGGAATTGCCCGTGCTTCCGGTATAGGCTATCACATCGCCCTGCTTCACATCGCTGCCCTTGTCTGCGGCAAAGTCCGTGAGGTGGGCGTAAAGTATATCATAGCCGTCGTAGGTGTGATATTTTATCCACTTGCCGTAACTCTGCGAATTGCCCATATCCATAACAGTTCCGCTCTTTACGGCGCGCGCCTCGCTTTCAAGGGGTACACCTATGTCAAGTCCCTTGTGATTTTCATTCTTGCCGGTAACAGGATTTGTCCTGCTGCCGAAAACATCGGTTATAACACCGCCGTTTACGGGCTTCAGCCATGCCTCATTGGGCGTCTGGAGCTTTTTTTGTATGTTGTAATACGAATTTTCCTCCGCCTTTTCTATTATCTCGCGGGCGTTATCATCGGGCACAAAATCTTCATTGTTAAGAAAGCTTACGCTCTTTGCATCTATTACAAATTCCTTTATACTTCCTGCAGTTTCCTTTACCGTTTCAACAGATGTGTTGACGGTCAGAAATCTCTCAGCCATTGTCCTTATGCTTTCATTGTAATGCACTGCGCCCAGCATGGCTATTGCAAGACCTATGCATATATTGAGCCTCAGAATAAAGCTTGTCCCCTCGTTCTTTCTTGATGAAGTGTGTCTTTTTGCCCTGCCTGCCTTTTTGTGCTTTGCGGAATAGTATTTTTTATCCATAATGAAAATCACCTCTACATAATTATATGATGAGGTGATAGAAAATATTACTTTATTTGCAGGTTTTATGCTCTGGGTATGAATATAAAGGCTATGAGCATGAGAAAGCCTATGATATATAACAGAGGGCTTATTTTTTTGCCCTCCTGCCTTCCGCAGAAAATGTGTATGAGCACATAGCTCGCAACGCCTATGCTTATACCTATGAGAAGGCTGTTTGTAAAAGGCATGAGCACCATTGTCAGAAATGCCGGCACTGCCTCGGTTATGTCGTTGAAGTCTATATATCTCAATACGCCCATCATGAGCACGCCCGCTACGATAAGCGTTGTTGCGGTAGCCGCAGAGGGAACGAGCGAAACAAGAGGCGAGAACGGCACGGAGGATAGAAACAGGAAGCCCGTAACAAAGGCTGTCATGCCCGTTCTTCCGCCCTCTATAACACCGGCCGTGCTCTCAACATAGGTAGAAATGCTTGTGGAGCCAATGAGCGAGCCGAAGCAGGTTGTCGCTGCGTCCACTTCCATTATGTGCGGAAGCTCCTTTCCGCCTTTTTCATTTTTCCTTGATACATCTATATAGTTGTCCATAGCTATGAACATGGATATGGTTTCAAATATATCCATGATACACAGGCAGAAAATAATTATAACTATACTCAAAACAGACGACAGCAGACGACCGCCCGACAGATCCAGAAGTCCGCCGAAATCCAGCTTTACGGCAAAGGCCGCAACATCCATATTATAGCCGAACTCGAAGGAATTTTTTACTGCTATCAGCCCGAGGGGTATCGCCGCTATTATGCAGGCTATCTTGCCTATGAAAATTGCGCCGTGAACATGCTTTTTGAGCATAACGGCTATGAAGATGACAACAACAAGAGCAAGAACTGCGCTGACATTGTTTTTATCCGCCATGTTAAGGCTGAAAATGGTGGCAAAGGCGCTGTCGGAAAAATTGATTATATGTGCCTTTGAAAGTCCCGTGCAGGCAATGAAAAAGCCAATACCCGCGCTTACCGCATATTTGAGGTTATTTGGTATTGCTTCGTGGAGCTTTGCCTCAAGTCCCGACGCCGAGAGAATAAAGAACAAAAGTCCCGATATGAAAACAAGAGCGAGCGCCTGATTGTAGCTGTAGCCGAAGCCCCTGCAGATAGTATAGGTAACAAAGGTGGCTATGGCTACGCTTGGTCCCTGAACAAAGGGCAGATTAACTATAGCGCCTATAAATACGGAGGCAAAGCCTGCCGCTATGAAGGCTATGGCCGTGAGCGCAACAAGCACCTGCGCCGCCGTTATGTTGCCGTAGACAACGGCATCCTTTATTAAGTCGCCGTTGGCATTCACTGCGCCCGGAAACGCCTCTATAAGGATTTCGGGCACAAGCATAACGGCATAAATAAGCGTGAAATAGTTTGTTATGCCTGCAAGTATCTCCGTTTGTGCAAAAAACACCTAATCTCTTAAACATGGTACCCCTCTCTTCCCTTATGTATTAATAATAACAGAAATTGAAAATGTTTTCAATATGAATTTATAAATATGCAAGGAGAGGGGGAGATATACTATGACAAAATTAAATCACTGCATGATTTAAAATTATATTGATTTTTAATGAAATTTCGACTAAAATAGGATTGTGGCAGATATTAGCCGAAAAAATATTATAAAAAAGCATTTGACAGTATACTCTGAAATAGGTTTTATGTATTTTTAAGGAGAAAATAAAATGGAACAGTCAAAAATCGTCATTAAAAGGGTATCAGCAATAATTGCTTGCGGTAAAACATACAAATTAGAACTGGATGGAGTTATTGTAGGCAAGCTAAAAAACGGAGGTATGATTGAAATACCTATAGACGTTGGAAAGCATATACTAAGATTTATTGCATTTGGAAAATGTGAGAAATCAATAAATATTATTATATCGGAAGAAACAGAAACAATACATATTAATACAAAAATAAGCAACATAAGCGGTAACATAGAGTTGCAAACTAACAATACTCAAAATATTATTAAAAGCAACAATGAAGGTGATTTAAAACAAAATAAAAGTACTTTACCTGTAAGTGCTGTTATTGCAATAACAGTTATAGTAATTGTTGTTACTATATTTTCAATTATTTGTGCTATTCCTTTCTCTTCAAACAGCGAAAACAGTATAAGCGCTACATTTCAAGAGGAAAATCAAAAAACAAACGAAAAAGTTGTTTATTCAGACGAACACGCAAAAATCACATATTTAGGAATTGATGATCCCAAAACGGGATTAGCTATTTTTACAATGAGTATAAAAGTCGAAAACAATTTTGATAAAAATGCTTTTATAATGTTAAATGAAGGTTATATTAATGATATGGCTGTTCAATTTTTTGGCGGAAATATTTCCTATGAAGGTATAAAACCAAACAAAAGTGCCGTTTGTGTCTTTACTTTTGGCTATGATAAATTAGGAATAACAAAGCTTGATGATATAAACAAAGTCGAATTTAAAATTAAATTAACAAATCCTGATGATTTTTCAGATGTTCTTTTAGAAACAGATACTATTACATTGTTTAAAGAATAATTCATATATGATAATAACTTTTTTAAAAGAATTATAATAATAAGAGCATACCACTATAAAAGTAGTATGCTCTATTTTTTACATCATGCTTGTAGTTAAATAGTGGCTGTTTCAATACTTCATCATCACTATTTACTCTTTTCGGCGGGTGAAATTAATTTATTTTAGATATATCCCAGAACTACGCCCCAGTATTTAACTATGTCGTTTTCTGTGCTGTAGTAGGTGTAGCAGTCGCCTGCTTCGTATACATAGAACGAGGAGTCAAAAAACGAAGGCTCGCCGTAGACTGCCTTTACCTCGGATATGTTCATGCCTATGGGAGCAAGTCCGGTGTCGGTGGTAATTGCAGGGTCGTTTATTTCTATCTCGTCAATATAATCTCCCGTTGAATGGGGATATGTATAAATGTTTACAAGACCGTATGTAAATGTCTTTTCCTTGCCGGAAAATTCCTTGCTGGGCTCCTCGGCATAGTTGGTGGTAGAGCCAAGAAGCGGAGCAACCTCAGACATATTGGTGTTGAGAAGTATTTTGCTGCCCTTCAATGTCAAGCCCAGATCCTTCTTTGTGGGAGTGGGTATAACTCTCGGCGCAGGCGCTGCAGGAGTCTGAGCTGCAGGCGCAGAAACTACGGGCACGGGTGTTACCTTGGGCGTTGTGCCTGACGCTGTGCTGACGGATGTCTTTGTTGCCGTCTTTGCGGCAGGAGCCTTGGTAGTGGTCTGTGTCTGAGCCTTTGTTGTCGCCTGAACTGCCGCCTGTGTTGTAGCTGCTAAAGTGGTCTGCTCTGAGGCGGTATCCGTAGAAGCCTCGGAAACAGCCTCGGTCACGGCTTCTGTGGTGGCTTCGGCATCGGCATTGTCCGCCTTATTGCCTCCGCAGGCAGTAAGTGCAAGCGCTATCATTAATACGGGAATCATCCCGAGAGCTTTTTTCATAGTTAAACCCCTTTCTTAATAGAAATGAATATAATTTTTTAACAATAATGTTAAGTGTATCTATATTTAGAAGTATACTATCATTTGAACAAAAAGTCAACAAATTTACATATAATTTAAAAAATTTTATTTCAGCGCTTCATTGTATATTTGATTTGATATGTGAAAATAAATAAAAGAAAGTATTTGGGCTGTTTTTGTTTTATTTATTTCATATTGTCATGTTTTATACATTTTTTGCATAAAATTTCTTTACTTTTGTTACATTTTGGTATATAATTTTAGTATGTACATTTTTAAAAAGAAAGGGAAATTAAGCTATGAACAAAAGAGATAAATTTTCGGGAAATATCGGCTTTGTGCTCACGGCAGCGGGCTCTGCGGTGGGACTTGGAAACATATGGAGATTTCCTTATCTCACGGCAAAATACGGCGGAGGTCTGTTTTTGGTGTTTTACATTCTGCTTGTGCTTTCATTCGGCTATACGCTTATGGTGGCGGAAAACGCTATAGGCAGAAAAAGCGGAAAGGGTTCGCTCGCAGCATTTGCGGCGCTTAATAAAAAATGGGGCTTTATAGGTGTGTTTGCAACTCTTGTTCCTATGATAATACTGCCCTATTACAATGTAATAGGCGGATGGGTAATAAAATACGCCTTAACATTTTTATCGGGCGGTCATTCAAATGCTGCAGCGGACGGTTTTTTTGACGGTATGCTCGCTTCGCCTACTACTCAGCTTATGTTTCAATTCATATTCTCGGCTGTAACAACACTTGTACTTCTAAGAGGCGTGCAGAAGGGCATAGAAAAATTCAGCACAATACTTATGCCTTTGCTTGTAGTGCTCGCCATAGTTGTGGCTATATATTCAATAACACTCCCGGGAGCATCCGTAGGACTTAAATATCTTTTTATACCAAACATAAAGCACTTCTCAATACAGGGAATACTTGCGGCTCTGGGACAGATGTTTTATTCGCTCTCGCTCGCCATGGGTATAATGATAGCTTACGGCTCGTATCTGCCCAAGGACAGCGACCTTGAAAAAAATGTGAGCCATATAGAAATATTTGACACGGGCATAGCTTTTCTGGCTGCGCTCATGATAATACCGGCAGTATTCGCGTTTTCGGGCGGAGATGAGAGCGCGCTCTCGGCAGGTCCCGGACTTATGTTCAAGACGCTTCCGAAGGTATTTGAAAGCATGGGTATGTCAACAATAATAGGCTCTGTTTTCTTTGTGCTCGTTCTGCTTGCTGCTCTCACATCGTCCATATCCATAATGGAAGCCATAGTTTCATCTCTTTGCGACAAATTTGGCTGGGAGAGAATGTACACGACTTTAGGCGTAGGCATAGGCTCATTTCTTCTGGGCGTACCGCCTATACTTGGCTATAATATCTGGAGCGGTGTGACTCTGGGCGGTATGACAATACTTGACATGATGGATTTCATAACAAACTCTGTGCTAATGCCTATAACTGCCCTTCTCACCTGTATTTTCATAGGATATGTTGTGGGCGTTGGAGTTGTGCATGATGAGGTTATGATTTCATCGAAGTTCCGCCGTAAGAAGCTCTTTGATGTTATGATAAGGTATATCGCTCCGCTGTTTATAACCGCTATACTTATATCGTCAGTGCTCAATTCGCTGGGAATAATAAAGCTTTAAACATGTCTCCCCTGCACTGTAAGCAGCGAAAATATAAATGACAGCTTTTTGATATAAATATATTTTTTTGACAGTATAAACCCACCGTTTATTGCAAGCGGGAGTGCGTGTCGATAAACTATTTTTTTGACCCTTCAGTCAGGCTAACGCCTGACAGCTTCCCTGCTTTGCAAGGACGCCTTATAGTGTTGCGCCCTTTGTACAAAAGAAATCTGCCGTTAGGTTTTCAAACATTATAAGCCTTCCTTTAACCCGTTAGGGTTAAGGGAAGGGGGACCAACCGAAGGTTGGTGGAAGGGTTTTTATTTATATAAATTAGCTTTTTCTACAGTCTGACCCCCGTTTATTTGCAAACGGGGGTTATTTTTTACAGCTTAGCTTATAGCTCATGTCCATGAGGGCGAATATTTTATCCTCGGATACGCTGCCGTCAAGGAGAATAGTTATCCAGTTTTTCTTATTCATATGATAGCCCGGCAAAATGCCCGCCGTAAGTCTTAACGAGCCTATAATAAGAGGATCGCATTTTACATCCATTATATCCTTTTCATCATTGCCTTCAAGTCCCAGCTTATCCTCGCCTATTCTCATCAAAACGGCATACCACTTTCGGCTGTCGGCATTTCGCAAAACGGCAGTGTCGGGATATTTAGACCAAAGATATTCGGGCGAAGTGCCGTATTTTTTATATGCATATTCAAAAACTTTTTCTTTCATGACAATCAAATTCTCCGCAAAAAAATATTTATCAAAAAAATTATAGCAGAAAAACATTTTATATTCAATAAAAATGAAGTCAAAAAAATATGTGAAAAATTTTTTAAAAAAACTATTGACAAAAAAATGAAATTAGTGTATGCTAATTACAGTTAGCTATAACTAATAAAGATAGCAATATCTAATTTAAGTAGTTAAGGCTAACTAAATTTTAAACATCTCTGTTAGCATTTGCTAACATTTTTATTTGAATTTGCGGTTAGTCACCGCTAATCAAGGAGGAATTATGATGCCTTTGACACTTTGCCCCATCGGGGAAGAAAACATTATAAAAAGAATAGGCGGAAAGGACGATGTGAAGCGTCATCTTGAAAACCTGGGATTTGTTGCGGGAAGCACCGTGACCGTTATATCTGAAATGGGCGGAAACATTATAGTAAATGTAAAAGAAGCCCGAATTGCCGTAAGCAAGGAAATGGCAGGCAAAATAATGGTGTAAAAAATATAAGGCCTTTGGGGCTGAAAATATAAGGAGGAAAATATGAAGACTTTAAAAGATGCCAAAATAGGCGAAACTCTCAGGGTAGTGAAGCTTTCGGGAGAAGGCGCTGTAAAGCGAAGGATAATGGACATGGGCATAACAAAGGGCGTTGAGCTCTACATACGCAAGGTTGCGCCCCTCGGCGATCCCGTTGAGATAACCGTAAGAGGCTATGAGCTTTCAATAAGAAAAGCCGATGCCGAAATGATAGCGGTGGAATAAAACAATATCAAGGAGGAAATGGAAATGAGTATCAGAATAGCTCTCGCGGGCAATCCCAACAGCGGTAAAACAACTTTGTTCAACGCTCTTACGGGTTCAAATCAATATGTTGGAAACTGGCCCGGCGTTACAGTAGAGAAAAAAGAAGGAAAGCTTAAATTTGACAGCAATGTGACCATAACGGATCTGCCGGGCATATATTCCTTATCGCCCTACACTCTCGAAGAAGTGGTCGCAAGAAATTATCTTATAAATGAAAGACCCGACGCAATATTAAACATTGTGGACGGCACCAATCTTGAAAGAAATCTCTATCTCACAACACAGCTTACGGAGCTTGGCATACCTGTTGTAATTGCAATCAATATGATGGATATTGTAAAGAAAACGGGAGATAAAATAAACACCAAGGAGCTTTCAAGACAGCTCGGCTGTAAGGTAATAGAAATATCTGCGCTAAAGGGCACGGGCATAAAAGAGGCTTCCGACACGGCTATAAAGGCGGCTAAGGAAGAAAAATCCGCCGCTTTGCATGTGTTCGGAGGAGAAACGGAACACGCCATAGCGCACATTGAAGAATGCCTTAAAGACAAGGTGGACAGCACTCAGGAGAGATGGTTTGCAATAAAGGTATTTGAAAACGACGAAAAGGTAATGAGTTCTCTTAAACTCGACGACGACACGCTCAAGGATATAAAGGAAGTAGTCGCAGGCGTTGAAAAAGAGCTTGACGAC
Source organism: uncultured Clostridia bacterium (assembly GCA_947632235.1). Taxonomy (GTDB): domain Bacteria; phylum Bacillota; class Clostridia; order Lachnospirales; family CAG-274; genus Gallispira. The sequence goes on along the minus strand of CANROO010000035.1, from coordinate 5,471 downwards.
GACAGCGAAAGCATAATAACAAACGAAAGATATGTGTACATAGCTTCCATATTAAAGGGCGCATATGTCAAGAAAAACAAGGGCAGCCTTACAATATCAGACAAAATAGACAAGATAGTTACGAACAGAATACTTGCCCTTCCCATTTTTGCCGTTGTAATGATAATAGTTTACTATGTTTCCGTGACATCGCTGGGTGCAATAGGCACGGACTGGGCAAATGACGGTCTTTTCGGCGACGGCTGGCACCTGTTCGGTATAGGCGCATCGGAATATGACGAGGCAATGAATGAATACGCCAATGAAAACATATTTACAGACGAGCTTAAATTAACCGTGGACGAGGCTGTAAATGCCGATGTAATAGGCGCCTTGGACATACAGGGAGCAGTAGAGGACGGCGACTTCGGAGCATTTGACGAGGCTTACGGTTCATATGCCGATTCGCTTGCCGAAGCAGGATATGATATTTCGGAATTTGTTGACGCTCCTCTTGAAAGCGATGATGTTCCCGACACAGCAGACTACGGCATATATATTCCCGGCATACCCGTATTTGTTGAAAGCGCTCTTGACGCCATAGGCTGTGAGGGCTGGCTCAAAAGTCTTATGCTTGACGGCATTATAGGCGGTGTTGGCGCTGTGCTCGGTTTTGTGCCTCAGATGCTCATATTGTTTATATTCCTTGCCTTCCTTGAATACTGCGGATATATGGCAAGAGTAGCCTTCATAATGGACAGAATATTCAGAAAATTCGGTCTTTCGGGCAAGTCGTTCATACCCATGCTCATAGGTACGGGCTGTGGTGTTCCGGGCGTTATGGCATCAAGAACAATAGAAAACGACAGAGACAGAAAGATGACTATAATGACTACAACATTCATTCCCTGCGGCGCAAAGCTTCCTATTATAGCGCTTATTTCCACAGCTCTTTTCCACGGCGCATGGTGGGTGGCTCCCAGCGCATATTTCTTAGGCATTGGTGCAATAGTGGTTTCGGGCATAATTCTTAAGAAAACAAGAATGTTTGCAGGCGATCCCGCACCCTTCGTAATGGAGCTTCCCGCATATCATCTTCCCACAGTTGGCGCTGTGCTCAGGAGTATGTGGGAAAGAGCATGGTCGTTCATAAAGCGTGCGGGTACAATAATTTTGCTTGCTTCAATCATAATATGGGCAGGAAGCAGTTTCGGAAAATATGTTGCGGACGGAGTTTCGGCTTTCGGCTACATACCCGAGGAGGCTATAGAAGCAACCAGCATACTCGACATAATAGGCGGAGCTATTTGTTGGATATTTGCTCCCATAGGCTTTGGCGACACAACGGCAACAGTCGCAACAATAATGGGACTTGTGGCAAAGGAAGAAGTTGTGGGCGTATTTGGTGTGCTCGACTTTGTGAGCCTCACAAAGATAGCAGGCTATGCATTCCTTGCCTTCAATCTGCTGTGTGCTCCGTGCTTTGCGGCTATCGGCGCGATACGCAGAGAGATGAACAATGCAAGATGGACAATATTTGCCATATCCTATCAATGTATATTTGCATATGCGGTATCGCTCATAATATATCAGATAGGCGGACTTATTTCGGGCGAGGTAGGCTTCGGCATTGGCACATGCGCGGCAATCATAGTTCTGGCTGTTATTCTCTGCCTGCTTTTCAAGCCCTATAAGGAAAGCACAAAGCTTGGCTCAAAGCTCAGCATAGAGGCATAAGGAGGAACAGATATGAATTTCCCTACCCTTGTTATATGTATTATACTTCTTATTATAGTGGTGCTTATAATAAGAAGCCTTGTTAAAAAGCATAAAAACGGCGGAGGCTGCGGATGTGGATGCAGCGGATGTCCGAAGGCAAAAAAATGTGCCGAAAATAAATAGAGGCTATCCATATTTCCTTAAATATTTTACTTACAGAGGCTGTCCCGTACATTTCGGGACAGCTTCTGTATAAAACAAAGCTTTTTTGTTAATAATAAAATAAAATATTAAAAAGCAAAAAACCTGCGATCCGGCGCTTAAAACAAAGGTTAAAAAAGCTCTATGCTACCGTTATGTTACAAAAATGTTGCATAAAGTTTAAATAAATGTCATATATATTGACAAAAGGGAGTAAATGGGGTATTATAATAAGCGTGGTTATTGAATTTGTGTTTTTAAGAAAGGAGATTACATATGAAAAGCGATTTATATGTACAGTTTAAGGGTAACAATGTTGACACAAAGAGCTTACTTGAAATGGCTAAGGAAATCTGGAAGTCAGACGGCAACAGAGTTAAGGACTTAAACAATGTTGAGCTTTACTATAAGCCCGAAGAAGGCAGATGCTATTATGTATTTAATGGCGAAGGCTCAGACGACAGCTTTTTTGAGATCTAATTTAAAGGGCTTTTACATGGATTTGTAAAAGCTCTTTTTTTGTGCAGAAATTTCTGTCCGTTTTATATCTCACACAAATTGCAACAATATTACAATTATGTTTTGACAAATGGAAAGATATGTATTATAATTAAATCAGAGCAATCGCTTATAAATTAATCAGGAGGTATGAGAAATGAAACTTGAAGATTTTTCATTAAAGGGAAAAGTTGCGCTCGTAACAGGCGCATCCTACGGCATTGGCTTTGCTATCGCTTCGGGCATGGCAGCGGCAGGTGCTACTATCGTTTTCAACGATATCAAGCAGGAATTGGTTGACAAGGGTGTTGCGGCTTACAAGGAAGCAGGCATCGATGCTCACGGCTATGTATGCGATGTTACCAATGAGGAAGCTGTAAACGAGCTTGTTGCAAAGATCGAGAAGGAAGTAGGCGTTATAGATATACTTGTAAACAATGCAGGTATCATCAAGAGAATACCCATGTGCGACATGACAGCAGCTGAGTTCCGTCAGGTTATAGACGTTGACCTCAATGCGCCCTTCATCGTATCAAAGGCAGTTATTCCTTCAATGATAAAGAAGGGACATGGCAAGATAATAAACATCTGCTCCATGATGTCAGAGCTGGGCAGAGAGACTGTTTCCGCTTATGCTGCTGCTAAGGGCGGTCTTAAGATGCTCACAAGAAACATCTGCTCCGAGTACGGCGAGCACAATATCCAGTGCAACGGTATAGGACCGGGCTACATCGAGACTCCTCAGACAGCTCCCTTAAGAGAGCTCCAGCCCGACGGTTCAAGACATCCGTTCGATCAGTTCATTATAGGCAGAACTCCTGCTGCCAGATGGTTAAAGCCCGAAGAGCTTGCAGGTCCTGCTGTATTCCTTGCATCGGATGCTTCAAATGCAGTAAACGGTCATATACTCTATGTAGACGGCGGTATACTTGCTTATATCGGCAAGCAGCCCTGATGAATAAAAATTTGCATTTAAAGAGCCTGTCCGAAAGGACAGGCTTTTTTCAAATACAATAATCATTCCCTATCTTATCATTATATCTTTCTATCAGGTCGGCAAGGGTGGTATTATCCACTACATTATTTATAGCCTCGTACAGCTCCTTCCAAAGCCCCAGCGTTATACACTCGTCTGCCCTTTCGCAGTAGTTTGTATCGCCCTCGAGGCAGGCGACAGGCGCAAGACTGCCCTCCGTGAGCCTCAATATCATGCCCACCGTATAGTCCTCGGGCTTGCCTGCGAGCTTATAGCCTCCCCTTGAGCCTCTCAGGCCTCTCACATAGCCTGCCTTCACAAGCACTGTTATTATCTGCTCCAGGTACTTGACGGAAATATCCTGTCTTTCGCTCACGAGCTTGAGCGGTATAAATTCTCCGGTATTGTTTATTGCCAGATCCAGCATAAGCCTTAAGGCATATCTTCCCTTTGTAGAAATTTTCATAGCACACCTCTTATTCAAATACTCTATTCCTATTTGTATACTATGATTATACCGTCTTTTTTATTTTTTGTCAAATTTTTTTGCTGTATTTCAAAATAATAAGCTCCACACCGAGTTCGGGAGCCACCAGACCCGACTTTATGTCGCTGTCACAGCGCGCGCAGTCCTTCAAAGCCTGCATGAGAGTATTCAGCTTGAAATTCCTGCCCTGCCCCAGACAATTTGACACTACAAATTCCCTAAGCTTAAGCTCCGCCGCTATTTCCTTTGAGCCGTAGTTTTTTTTGCTCTTTAAATATCCGCATTGGAGCATGAGCCTGAACTGCCTTGCTATCATGGCAAGTATGCCTATGGGCTCCTCGCCGTCAAATATCATATTGTTGTATATTTCAAGCGCCCTTTCGGCGTTTTTACTGCCTATGGCTCCCACCATATTGAATATATTTACCTCGGGCGAGCGCGTGCAGGCGGTATCAATATCCTCAGTCGTTATTTTTTTATCCCCGGCATAGGCTAGGAGCTTGTCCGTTTCCACGGCAAGATGCGTCATGTCGCTGCCTATGTTTTTCACCATATAGGAGGCGGCGGAGCTGCTCAGCCTGCCGTCCGTACGCTTTATGAGCCACTGCGAAAGCTCCTTCATATCCCTTGCGCCTATCTCACAGCAATAGCCCAGCTTTTTGACCGCCTTGTAGAGAGAGCTTCTCTTGTCCACATTCTCATCCGAAAAAACATAAACGCAGTCCTCGGGTATATTTTTGAGAGCTTCCGACATGGCGGAGGTGTCAGCCTTCCTGCCCTCCCTGAAAAGCCCCGAGCCTCTCACCAGCACAAGCCTATAGTCATTGAAAAAAGGCGCAGTATCTCCAGACTGTATCATCTTTGACACATTGCAGTCCTTGCCCTCGAACACCTCCATGTTCATAACGGAGCTTTCCTCGGGCACTATGGCGGAGCAAAGGCGCTTTGTATAGTCCTTGACGAGATAGCCCTCCTCGCCGAAGATAAGATATGCCCTTTTGAATTGTCTTGTTTCTATATCCTTGTCGAGCTGTTTCATAGGCGACCTTCCTTTTCATTGGTTAGTATAAGTATAACATAATAATGCATTTTAGGCAAATAAAAAAGACTGCGGAAGCAGTCAATAAAAAAATGTCGCCATTTGGCATTTAACATTTTATAGAATTATGTTAAATTCAGTATGTGCAAAAACATAAGAAATATGCGCGTTACAAGAGATTGGATAATTATTGATTTAATTATACTCTAATGTTCATTTTTTGTCAATACGTGTATTTATCTATGTTTTCAAGAAAAACCAATTTAACATTTTTCTATAAATTGTTAAATAACAAAAATTTCAAAGGAGGAATTTAAAATGAGTGCAGCACAGCCCATAAGCAAATATGCGGATGTTAAGAGATTTAAGGAGTATTTTTTGAAAAAAAGCGAGTACAGAAATTATATGCTTGTAACTGTCTGTCTGAATACCGCGCTGAGAATATATGATGTTATAAATCTTAAATGGAGCGATATTTTTATTGAAAACGATAAATTCAAAAAATATATAGAACTGAAAGAGAAAAAAACGGGAAAAATAAACAGAATTTATATAAATGACGAAATTAAAAA
>CANROO010000034.1 GCA_947632235.1 uncultured Clostridia bacterium | reverse complement strand
TGAGCGCAGAACATCTATAACGGAAAGCGCCTGCGCAGTCTGCTGTATCCTGCCCACATTTGAAGCGACCTTGTTCCTTATACCGCTGAAAATATCATATTCAAGAGCGACTATTTTTTCATCTGCGCCCAGAATGGTATCCTCTATTTCCTTAAGCTCGGGAGTTATATATCTCTCGGCATTTGCAAGAGTCTGCTTTCTGATGTATCTTTCGGGCACCATATCCTTATATGAATTTGTGACCTCGATATAGTAGCCGAATACCCTGTTGTATCTTATCCTGAGCTTGGGTATGCCCGTGGCTTCCTTTTCCTTGGTCTCAAGCTCCGTGAGCCACTTTGCGCCCTCGTTCTTGGCGCTTCTGAGCTTGTCTACCTCGGCATTGTAGCCGGTCTTTATTATATTTCCCTCTCTTACGCTGAAGGGAGCGTCCTCGGATATACTCTCGTCTATAAGCGAAAACATATCCTCAAGGCAGTCAAACCCGGAATAAAGCTCTTTTACATAGTCACAGTCAAAGGCGCTTATGTTTTCCTTTATCTGCGGAAGGTATCTGAAGGAATTTCTGAGAGCAAGAAGATCCTTGGCGTTCGCCGTGCCGTATACCACCTTGCCCATGAGCCTCTCAATATCGAGTATGGAGCCGAGCATTTCCTTGAGGTCTTCCCTGTCGAAAACATTGTCCTTGAACTTTTCGACCGCATCAAGGCGCCTGTTTATTTCGTCAACATCTATAAGAGGCTGTTCAAGCCACTTTCTGAGAAGTCTTGCGCCCATTGCCGTCCGTGTCTTGTCCATTACCCAAAGGAGCGAGCCCTTCTTGCCCTTGTCCCTTATCGTGCGGGTAAGCTCCAGATTTCGCCTTGAGCTCATATCCAGTATCATATATTTGTTTGAGGAATATTTTTTGATGCTCATTATGTGCGATAGGCTGTTCTTCTGAGTTTCTATGAGATACTGCAAAAGAGCGCCTGCAGAGCAAACGCAAGGTCTGTCGTTATCCAAGCCGAAGCCTGCAAGATTGAGCGTCTTGAAATGATTGCAAAGGCAGATGTTGGCATTCTGATAGTCGAAGCTCCACTGAGAATATTCCGATGGCTTTATATCAAATATACGGCTTATGCTGCCGCCCAGCTCAAAGCCGGAATTGCATATTATCTCGGAGGGGTTGAAGCGCGCCACCTCGTCTATTATCTTGTTGTCCAGATTTTTGTCTACGGATGTGACCTGAAATTCGCCCGTGGATACATCGCAGCTCGCTATACCGCAGCCCTCGGGAGCCATATATATACACATTATATAGTTATTCCTGCCCTCGTCAAGCACATTTGTATCCAGCACAGTGCCGGGCGTAACTATCCTTATTACCTCTCTTTTTACAATGCCCGCAGCCTTCTTGGGATCCTCGGTCTGCTCACATATCGCCACCTTATAGCCCTTTTCAACAAGCTTGGCAATATAGCCGTCAGCCGCATGATAAGGCACTCCGCACATGGGCGCTCTTTCCTCCTGACCGCAGTTTTTACCCGTGAGGGTAAGCTCCAGCTCTCTTGAGGCTATGAGCGCATCGTCATAAAAAAGCTCGTAAAAGTCGCCCAGTCTGTAAAAGAGAAGACAATATTTGTAATTTTTCTTTATCTCCATATATTGCTCCATCATAGGAGTAAACTTAGCCATTTATCACACTTCCCGTTCTAGTGACAGCCTCCGCAGGTAGAACAGCTGCCCGTACAGCCTCCCTCGTTGTCCTCGCATTCGCCTGTTATTGTAGCCTGAAATATAGTCATAACTCTGTTTATGACAGCGTTGAACTCGCTTTCAGCCTGTATCATATTGCTTATTATTTCGTTCCGTTTAAGCTCGGCTATCATCTGTGTAAGCTTTGAGCCTTCCTTTTTGAGCTCGTCCTCGGTTATACTTCCATCCCGGACGCGCATATTGACAGCCTCTCTGTAGGTGTTGTAGTCTAAAAGCTTCTGTCTTGCTTCCTCGTTGTTGTCAAATATATATCTTGTTTCGGCGACCTTCCTGCCCTCGTCTGTGGAAAGCACTTCATATGCAAGCTCTCTTGCCTTTTCGTAAATAGTATTCTCCATTTTTTGTCCTCATTTCTTAAATTATTTTAAAACACAATAAAGCAATATAATTGTAACATAAAACGATATATTTTTCAATTATAAAATGCCAAAAAAATTGACAAACAAAAAAACAAGTAATATAATATAATCAAAATAAGCTATATATTTAATATAAGGAGGCAAAAAGCTATGACAAAAAGTATTTCAGAAATGAAACAAGAGGCGCGCGCGCAGATGAAAAGCTGCAAGACAAATCCGTATATCTTAACTCTTGTATATCTCATAATAAGCTACATTGTGGGAAGTATACTTGTATTTTTCAACAATTCCTCGGACAGCTCCGCAATGGTAAAGCTCGTTGCATTTATAATACAATGTGTAACTACCATACTTGAGACGGGCTATTTATGGTGGGCTTTAAGCGCAAAAAGAGGCGACGACAACACAGACGAATTTATATCGGCTTTTAAACAGAGTTTGTATATAATCATCATAAACTTCATATGCAATATTTTCATAGCTCTCGGTCTTATACTTTTGATAATTCCCGGCATAATTGTGGCTCTCGGACTAAGCATGGCTATGCTCTGCTTCAGAGATGCGCCCGACGACGGATTTTTTGAGGCAATAAAGAACAGTTGGAGCATAATGAAGGGCAATAAATTCAATCTTTTTATGCTCTATCTTTCATTCATCCCTTGGGTGCTGCTTACGGCTGTAACTCTGGGTATCGCAGGAATATATGTAATTCCCTATATGACTATAACTATAGCTAATTTTTATGATGAGATTCGCTAGGATAATATGAGCCGAAGTGCAATACATATAAATCCGAGGTGTGTTTTTGATGGACTCAAAGGAGTTTAAAGAAAGGCTTGAAAACAGGGCGCATGAGATAGGCAAATATTCTACATATGATGACATAAGCGAACTACACAAGAAATTAATGCGTGAAAGCCACGGACATTATTGGCGTAAAAATAGATATGAAAATATGTATCTTTATGGTTTAGTCTCAATATTATGTTACATCTTTCGCAGAAATCTGTTTATATTATTTGTCGGCGTAATTGCTTTTTTTACACTTGCTGTTTCATGCACAGAATACCATGTAATAACACCATTATTCTATATTCTTTTGCTTATAATCGTATTTATGCTAAATATAACATATATAAGACAAGAGTTTCATAAAGCATATATAATTATAAATTTTATTGTAATTGCAAGCTTTATAATATTATTGGGCGGCGGTTACTGTACAAACAAATATTTAAACACCTATAACCTCATACCTGCTATTACGGGCTATAGTAAGCTAAAAAGCGGAAAAGAAAATTTCGTGATTGCAGACAAAAACACATATATCGTTTCACCCGTACTGACAACAGAGCAGATAGTACACAGAATAAATCAGGATTTCCATACGGGCATATATCACTACGACGACAAGGCATATGAAAACAAGGTGCTGCTTTACGATTACTACAATAACCTGATAGGCTCATACGACAGAAGGGAAACAAAATCCGGGTATATATGTGTGCATTTTGAAACATGGAAGCAGCTTTAAAGCTTTATTAAAAAAGACCGCAGACACGGTCTTTTTTTAATATCACTTTATAAACTGCGCCATTACCTCCGTTAGCTCTTCGGCGTTGAAGGGCTTTGCCACATGGGCGTTCATACCGCATTCAAGCGCCTGCTTTTTATCCTCCTCGAAGGCGTTGGCTGTCATGGCTATTATGGGTATATCCGAAAGCGCCTTATCATCAAGCGCCCTTATAGCCTTTGTAGCCTCGTAGCCGTTCATAACGGGCATCTGTATATCCATGAGTATGAGAGCATAATATCCCGGCTTTGACTTTTTAACCATATCCAAAGCCTCTGTGCCGTCATGCGCGGATTCCACGGCAAAGCCCTTTTCCTTGAGCACTTCCTCGGCTATCTCACAGTTTATCTCGTTATCCTCTACAAGAAGTATCCTCACGCCGTCGAAGCGTTTTTCATCGGGCTTGGGAGCGGTCATTTCCGCCTCCGTGCCCTTTTTATCCGTTATGGCGTTAAGCAGTATTTTCTGAAGCTCCGAGAGAAATACGGGCTTATCGCAGAATGCCGTTGCGCCTGCCGCAAGTGCCTCCTCCTCGAATACGGAGCGGTCATAAGCCGTAACTATTATTATGGGAACATCATCGCCTGCTATGGCTCTTATCTGTCTTACGACCTCCACACCGCCCAGATCCGGCAAAAGCCAGTCAATAACATAAGCGCTGAAGGGCGCGCCAAGCTCATGCGCCTGTCTTGCGCGAAGTATAGCCTCGTGGCCGTGGAGAGTCCACTCGGGACACATGCCTATCTGTCTCAGCATCTTTGTGATGCTGTCGCAGGTGGAATAGCTGTCGTCCACAACAAGAGCCTTAAGCCCTTCAAGCTCGTGTATGTGCTCGGTATTTTTATGCTCCTGCTGTAAGCGGAACTCAAAATTAAGTATAAATTCCGTACCCTTGTTCTTTTCGGTTTTGACCTCTATTTTTCCTCCCATGGCGTCAACTATGTTCTTTGTTATAGCCATGCCCAAGCCCGTGCCCTGTATACCGCTGACGGTGGATGTGCGCTCGCGCTCGAAGGGCTCGAATATGTGCTCGGCAAATTCCGCACTCATGCCTATACCCGTGTCCTTTACGCGTATTTCATAAGCGCCGAAGCCCTTGGGCGCGGACTGCTTCTGTTCTATCACAAGAGCCACCGTTCCGCCCGCAGGCGTGAATTTTATAGCATTTGACAAAAGATTAAGGAGCACCTGATTGAGGTGGAGCTTATCGCAGAATATGTCTTCATCGTTTATATCCAGAGTGTCCATAACAAAATTGAGCTGTTTTGAATGCATCTGATTTTGTATTATGTTGCGCATATCCCTGAATATATCGGAAACAGAGCACTCTTTTTCCTCAATGTTGAGCTTGCCCGACTCTATACGGCTCATATCGAGTATATCGTTTATAAGGCTTAAAAGATGACTGCAGGATGAAAGTATCTTTTTGAGATAATCCTGAAGCTTTTCCTTGTTGTCAATATTGGTCTGAGCAAGAGCCGTGAAGCCTATTATGGCGTTCATGGGCGTTCTTATATCGTGCGACATATTGGAGAGGAAAACGCTCTTTGCCCTGTCTGCCGCCTCAGCCTTGCGAAGCTTTTCCTTGAGCACAGCCTGCTCTACAGCCTGCTCCGTCCTCATTTTGGCACAGCGTCTTATCCAAAAGTAATAGAGTAAAACAAACACAGCTATCACCGCACCCGTGGTGATGCCTATACGGCGTACGGCATGAACGCTTGCAAGGGCTTCCTTTTCGGGCACGGAAACGGCAACTATCCATTGATTGATGTTCATGGGCGCATAAATGAGATATTCCCATTCACCCGTGGACTGTGAACGGAAGGATGCAAAGCCCGTGCCGAGATTTAATATATCCTCTCTTATATCCTCCCAGTCTCTGCTGTCGTTTTTGGTTGCCCTGCCCGCAAAGTCCGACATATTGCCGAGCTTATCATGATAGGTGTCCATAATGAAATCGCCCGTCTTGGTGTCTATGATATACGTACTGCCCGTACCATTATAAATATTGTCGGTATTAAGACGCTTGGGGAGTTCTTCAAGCCTTGTTACGCCGTATATGAGCGCAATTGTCTCGCCGTTGTGAGTAATGGGCACAAAATGCCTCAATATAGGCGTATTGTTGCCTGCGCTGTAAACCTTGTCGGACACATGCTCGCCAAGGGGCGCCTCGTTCCTGAAAAGTATATCGTCGCTGTATGTGGCGGCAGATATTTCACCCGAGGAATTTAAAACGGTATCATCGGGGAAAAGAATATATACATTCATAGTTTCAAGAAGAGGCGATATATAATTTATTACATCCGCCATTGATTCATTGTCAATGGTGCTGTCCGCAGAAATTATATCCGCGGCAGAGTTCAGTATCTGGCTGTCGCGCGCAAACTTCGACTGTATCTCGGATATAACGGTGTTTACGCTTTCGTTCATTCTGCCTACGCTTCGGTTTTTTATTGATCTGGTTATGCCCGCGTATGCAATAAAAAGCGTAATAAATATTATGGCAATTATGATGACGGTAGCCGTCTGGCTGTTGTCAACGCCTTTAAAAAATTTCTTATTGGGTTTGCTGTTATCCATGTCCGCTCCTTATATCTTTTATATAAAAGCAAATATATTTCATCCGTATTTTTTAATTATAACAAAAACCGCATTTATTTTCAAGGTGTTGTTTATACAAAAAATACAATTATTCCAGATTGCCCGTGTAGAGGCGGTAATACTTGCCCTTCTTCTCTATAAGCTCGTCATGATCGCCTCTTTCTATTATCCTGCCGTTTTCAAGCACCATTATGCAGTCGGCATTTCTTACGGTGGAGAGCCTGTGGGCGATGACAAAGGTTGTCCTGCCGTTCATAAGTCTGTCCATTCCGCGCTGAACAAGACCTTCCGTTCTGGTGTCTATGGAGCTTGTAGCCTCGTCAAGTATGAGCACGGGAGGATCTGCCGCCGCCGCTCTTGCTATGGCGAGAAGCTGGCGCTGTCCCTGGCTGAGATTGGCGCCGTCGCCCGTTATCATGGTGTTATAGCCGTCCGGAAGTCTTAATATGAAGCTGTGGGCATTTGCAAGCCTTGCCGCCTCTATACACTCGGAATCCGAGGCGTCAAGCCTGCCGAAGCGTATGTTTTCGAGCACCGTGCCCGTGAAGAGGTGGGTATCCTGCAAAACTATGCCGAGTGAACGCCTCAGATCGCTCTTTTTGATGTCGTTTATATTTATGCCGTCATATTTTATCTTGCCGTCCTGTATGTCGTAGAAACGGTTTATAAGGTTTGTGATGGTGGTCTTGCCTGCGCCCGTGCTTCCTACAAAGGCTATCTTCTGACCGGGCTTTGCAAAGAGCTCTATATTGTGCAGAACTATCTTGTTTTCGTCATAGCCGAAGTCCACATCGTCAAATACAACGGAGCCCTCGAGCCTTACAAGCTCGGCTTTGCCGTTTTCATCTATGTGCTTCCAAGCCCATTTGCCCGTTCTGGCGGAGCTTTCGGCAAGCACGCCGTTATTTTCGGTGACATTTACAAGAGTTGTCTTTCCTTCGTCTAACTCACTCTTTTCATCTATTATGTCAAATATCCTCTCTGCTCCCGCAAGAGCCATAACAATGCTGTTTAACTGCTGGCTGACCTGTATTATGGGCATATTGAAGCTTTTGTTGAGAGTAAGAAATGCAACGAGAGTGCCCAGAGTAGTGCCCGTTATGGCGTTAAGTGCGAGCACCGCGCCCACTACCGCGCATATAACATAGCTTATGTTGCCGAGATTGGCATTTATGGGCATGAGTATATTTGCAAATTTATTTGCATTGCAGGCGCTCTCCTTAAGCTCGTTGTTTATGACCGCGAAGTCCTTTTTTGCCTTTTCTTCATGACAGAAAACCTTTACTACCTTCTGTCCGCTTATCATTTCCTCTATATAGCCGTTTACCTTGCCCAGATCCTTTTGCTGACGGCTGAAATAATAGCCCGACTTTCCGCCTATAAATTTTGACACTCTGAGCATTATGAGCACCATAAATACCGTTATGACGGTAAGGGGTATATCCAGTATGAGCATACTGACAAACACTCCCACTACGGACACGGCGGAATTTATGAGCTGTGGTATGCTCTGACCTATGAGCTGTCTTAATGTATCCACATCGTTTGTGTAGACTGACATTATATCGCCGTGGGCATGGGTATCAAAGTACTTTATGGGCAGAGATTCCATTTTTTCAAAAAGCTCCGTCCTTATATTCCTTAAAGTGCCCTGAGCCGTATATACCATAACTCTTTGATATATGAAATTGCAGAGCACACCGCCTGCATATACGCAGGCTATGGCCAAAAGCGCCTTTGCAAGGGGAGTAAAATCGGGCGCGCTCGTCCTTGTCATGGGAAGTATATAGTCGTCTATGAGGCTTTGCATAAACATTGTGCCCCTTACCGTGGCAAGAGTTGAGCCTATTATGCAGACTACAACGACTATAAGATGAATACTGTAGCTTCTGAAAAGTATGGCAAGTATTCTTTTAAGTATTTTACGGGGGTTCCTTGCGCCCTTAAGACCGCGCATATTCCTGAGTCTCGGCATATCAGTCATCCCCCTTTCTGTCAAAGTCACCGCTGCCCTTTATCTGAGATTCATATACATCCCTGTATATCTCATTTGCTTCTATAAGCTCCTCGTGCGTGCCTATGCCGTTTATTCTGCCGTCCTCAAGCACAATTATCCTGTCGGCATCCTCAACGGAGCTTATTCTCTGGGCTATTATTATCTTTGTAACATCGGGTATGGAATTTCTGAAAGCTTCTCTTATTTTAGCATCCGTGGCTGTATCTACGGCGCTTGTGGAATCATCGAGAATGAGTATGGCAGGGCTTTTCAAAAGCGCTCTGGCAATACAGAGCCTCTGGCGCTGTCCGCCCGAAACATTGGTTCCGCCCTGCTCTATCATTGTATCGTAGCCGTCGGGCATTTTATTTATAAATTCATCCGCACAGGCGAGCCTGCAGGCGTTTTTGCACTCTTCAAGCGTGGCGTCCTCCTTGCCCCAGCGGAGGTTGTCGAGTATGGTGCCCTTGAAAAGCACATTTTTCTGGAGCACTACGGAGACATTGTTTCTGAGCGTTTCAAGGTCATAGTCCTTTACATTGACTCCGCCCACCTTTATATCGCCCGTATCCACATCGTAAAGCCTTGATATAAGGCTTACAAGCGTTGACTTACTGCTTCCCGTACCGCCTATTATGCCTATGGTCTCGCCGGAGGCTATATGCAGATCTATATCCGAAAGAACAAGCTCGCCCGTGCCCTTTTTATATGAAAAGGACACATTTTCAAAGTCTATACTGCCGTCCCTGACAGTCATTACGGGAGAAGGGCCGTTTACTATATCAGCCCTTTCATTGAGCACCTCGGCTATTCTCTTTCCGCCTGCGGAGCTTATGGTGAGCATAACAAATATCATAGAAAGCATCATAAGCGACATCATTATGTTCATAACATAGCTGAACATACATGTGAGTTCGCCCGTTGTGAGGCTGCCGTGTACTATCATTCCGCCGCCGAACCAGGATATGGCGAGTATACAGCCGTATACGGCGATGAGCATAACGGGGCCGTTCTTTACAAGTATAAGCTCTGCCTTCACAAAGAGCTCATAGAGGTTGTTTACGGCAGATGTGAATTTTTCCTTTTCGTAGTCCTCACGGACATAAGCCTTTACAACTCTTATGGCAGAAACGTTTTCCTGCACGCTCTCGTTGAGCTCGTCATATTTTTTGAATACCATGTCGAAAAGAGGCATTGTCTTTTTGATTATTGTACCGAGCACAACGGCAAGGAAAACCATTGCGCATACATATATGAGGCTGAGCCTTATGTTTATGAAAAAGCACATAAACAGAGCGCACACGAGCATAAAAGGCGCTCTTACGCACATTCTCAATATCATCTGATACGCATTCTGCACATTCGTTACATCTGTCGTCATTCTGGTGACAAGGCCCGAGGTGCTGAATTTATCTATATTTGAAAAAGAAAAGGTCTGTATGTTCTCATACATGGCATCGCGCAGATTGCAGGCAAAGCCCGTTGAGGCTATGGCTGCGTGCTTGCCTGCCATGGCTCCGAACAAAAGGCTGAGCATTGCAAGAAAGAGCATGAGCGCGCCGTAAATATAGATATTGCGTATGCTGCCTGCCTCTATGCCCTTGTCTATGATACCCGACATAACAAGAGGTATGAGCACCTCCATAACGACCTCAAGCACCGAGAAAAGAGGCGCAAGCAGTGATGAACGCTTAACTCCCCTTGTCTGCTTTAAAAGAGTGGCTATCATTATATACATCTCCTTTGAAATTGTTAGATATAAAACAATTTAATGATAGTAGTATAACACTATTTACAGCAATTGTAAATACCCCGAGCTTTTTTTAAATGTAAATTTATTTGACGGATAGACAATAATACATTATAATGGTATTAAAAGGACGGCAAAAGGAGGAAAAAATATGAAATTAAGGATAATTATAATGCTTGTGCTTGCCGTGATGCTTATGAACGGATGCGGTAAGGAGGAGGAAAACAAGGCATCGGGCTTAACGGACACGCAAAACGGAGTATCTTCTAACATTGAAGTAGAGGTAGGACAATAATGCTTTACGAAACGGAGAAGGAAACGGAAAAGGTCATACTTGTGGGCATAGACACGGGAAGCGGAGATTTTGGCGCCGAAAGCTGTCTTGACGAGCTTGCGGAGCTTGCATATACCGCAGGCGCAGAGGTTCTCGGAAGGCTCATACAGAAAAGAGAGGCTGTCAACAGAGCAACTTATCTGGGAAAGGGCAAGCTCGAGGAGCTCAAAGCCTATATAGATATGACGGGCGCAACGGGAATAATATGCGATGACGAGCTGAGCCAGACGCAGATAAGAAATCTTGAAAACGCCCTTGACACAAAGGTAATGAACCGGACGCTCATAATACTTGATATATTTGCCAAAAGAGCAGGCTCGGCAGAAGGCAAGGTCCAGGTGGAGCTTGCTCAGCTTAAGTATAATCTGGCGCATCTTACGGGCAGAGGAAGGGAGATGTCAAGGCTCGGCGGAGGCATAGGCACAAGGGGCCCCGGCGAAAAGAAGCTCGAGACCGACAGACGGAACATTGCCGAGAGGATATCCGACCTCACAGCGGAGCTTAAGGAGATAGAAAAGCACAGGGGCGTTATGAGGGAGAAAAGGACGGGATCGGGAATACCCGTTATTGCGCTTGTGGGCTATACAAACGCAGGTAAATCCACACTGCTCAATTCTCTCACGGGCGCAGGAGTGCTTGCGGAGGACAAGCTCTTTGCAACTCTTGACACCACCACAAGAGCCATTGAGACGGAGAGCGGAGCAAAATATCTGCTTACGGACACGGTAGGCTTTATTCAGAAGCTTCCGCATGGACTTATAAAGGCCTTCAGAGCCACTCTTGAAGAGGCAAGCTTTGCGGATGTGCTTATACATGTGGTAGACGCTTCAAGCCCCAAGAGGCAGGAGCAGATGAAGGTGGTATATGACACACTCAACGAGCTTGGCGCAGGCGGAAAGCCCGTAATAACGGTATATAACAAAATAGACAGAGAGGATGTTGAAAAACCGTTGCTTAAGGATGAACGGGCTGTCGCCACAATTTCTATATCCGCAAAGGAGAAAATAAACACAGACAAGCTTATTGAAAAGTGCGAAGAGGTCATACGCTCGTTCAAAAGGAGCATAAGGGTGGTAATACCCTACAGCAAGGGAAATCTCCTCGCCCTTATACACGGAGGCTGTGAGGTGACGGCAAGTGAAAACAGAGAGGACGGCTATTACTTTGAGCTGTATGCGGATGAGGAAACTGAGAATAGGCTGAAGGAGTATTGTATATAGGAAAAAAGAAAGGAATGGTGAGTTCGTATGAAAGAACATCAGCCCGGCATACGCCGGAAAAAGAAGCACATAACAAAAGTTGTGAACAAAATTATTCTCAAAAACCTTGCAATCTGTTTAGGTATAAGCCTTGCATTAGGAAGTGTAAACAGTCCTGTGAGTGAGTTATTCCACGAGCAGGTAGAAGCTGCCACACAGTTCCAGGATGATGCAAGCATCAGAGATTATTCAAGAGAAGCAGTGGAAAGCCTCGTGAGCTTGGGCTCAATCAAGGGCTATCCTGATAACACCTTTAGACCATCCGGCACTATAACGCGAATAGAATACTTGTCCATGGCTATGAATGCTGTGGATCCATCGGGTAATGCCCGAAAACAGTATGCACAAAAATTAAAGAGTGAAATAGAAGATGATAAAAATATCTATGACATTACTAAATTGGCAATGGCAGATGATATTGCAGAGGTCTGGGGTGGCAAAGCAGAAGAAATGCTAGTAATCTCTTTTAATATTGGCACAGGTATGTTCGATAGTGATGCTCTTAGAGTTAATGGCAAATCAGCATGGCTTGCACCTATCACAAGAGCGGAAGCTGCTCATATGTTAGTAGCCTGCATGGAGAAGCTTGGTGGTGAACAGCTTGAAATCAAGGAGAACATCCAGAGTAAGATAGGTGATTATAACGACTCTCACTCCGATTCAAAATTATCGGCAAATCCTGTATATGATGCTGTTGCGGCATGTACACAAAAAAATGACATCTTAAAGCTTTACTCGGCTGGCATAGTTGAAGGCAGCAATGATACAGGGGATTATTTCCCACAGTACAATCTCACGAGAGAACAGGCCGCTCAGACTATATACAGAGCTACTAATAAAGCCAAGAGAGCTACAGTAAATGTAGCGCCTATTCCCGAAAAGGAGCAGAGAGCAGCTACAACTATTGATTTAACTAATCCTGACAGGATGACTGCTTTACCCGGTGATACAGTAAAGGATGCAAGTGGTAAGACTTATACAGTGGGAGAGATAACAGGTGTGCCTTATATCAAAGGAATGGCACTTGACTTAGGTAGGAATCAGCTTATTGCTGGTGACAAGGTTAAAAACGGAACTAGAAATGATGGCAGCCTTGGTGATGAGGTTAAACTGTTTGACACATATGTAGTTTCACCAAATGGAACAGGGTTATGGCGTAGCCAGTGGAAAACATTGATTAACTATTACACTTCTGAACAAAACAAGAAGGGACCGGGTACAAACGGTCAGACTGTCAAGGCTGGAGATGATGGCTGGCTTGAACTAATATATTTAGGTGATACATGGTCTCCCTATGATCCCGACTGGCTTTAATATTGTTTTTATATTATTAAAGGACGCTTTAAAAGGCGTCCTTTTTATGGTGCAATATCATAATTGTATATTAAGGTTGGGGTATCCCCCTCAGTCGCCCTGCGGGCGCCAGCTCCCCCGAAGGGGGAGCCAAGAATTAGGGGTTGACCGTTACCTTTCAGTGCTTATTCTTCCATTGCCACGCCCCAGTATGTTACGACGCCGTTATCGGCATAGAAATAGGTGTAGCAGTCTCCGTCGGTATATTTATATGTAACGCCCTCTACCTCCGTAGGTTCGCCGTATACTGCCTTTACCTCGTCTATTGTCTTGCCTATGGGCGCAATGCCCTTGTCTGTCATTACGGCTTCGTCATTTACTTCTATCTCGTTTATTATATCACCGCTTGGGTGGGGATAGGTGTAAATATTCACCTTGTCATATGTGAACACCTTGTCAAGACCATCATAATTACAGCTGGGAGCCTCGGAGTAATCCGTTGTGGTGCCCAGTATTTTTGAAGCCTCGCTCATGGCTGTGTTAAGCAATATTTCGGCATTTTTAAGCGTAACGCCGAGAGTACCTGCCTCGGGTGCCTGAACTTCCGGCGCAGGCGCAGGCTCGGGTGCCGGAGCGGGCTCGGGAGGTGCAGGCACTTCCGCTGTTTTGGGCACAAGCTTAGGCGCCTGTGTTGTGGTCTGTGTGGCGGCTTCGTTTGCAGTGGTCTGTGTTGTGGTCACTGCCGTTGTGCTCTCCTCGCTTACGGCTTCAGATGTGGTTTCTGTAGTTGTTTCAGTGGCAGAAGTCTCTTCATCGGCGGACTTCTTACCGCAGCCGCTTACGGCAAGCACCAGTACCATAAGAGGAATTAATCTTTTGAATTTCATAGCTTTGTCTCCTTTATTTTGAAATATAAATATTTATGTTTTCAGCATTATCAGCTGTATACAACGAAAATCCATTGCCCTTGCCGTCGGGCTTTTCGTCCTCGGAAAGCTCATAGCAGGGGAAAGCCTCATACAGAGTGCCGTCTATGTATGCAAATATCCTTGTATCCTCGGAAAGCTCCGTATTTATTCTGCCGTATATGTGTCTTAAGCCCTTGTCTTCTACCGTCATTTCATATTGATCTCCGTCCAGCTTTTCAAGGGCGTCAATGCTCTCATGCGACACGGGAGCCTCCATATAGGGCGCTTTAGAAATAATGTTTTCCAGATTTCGCTCCACTATTTCAAGCACAACATAGTCATAGCTCATGTCCGTAATATCATAGGGCACGGAACGCGAAAGCCGTGCTTTCGAAAAATTATCAGCCACAAAGGGATAAAGGCTTCTGCCGAAGGAATCCCTGAAAAGAAGTATGCTTCCGTTAGTACTGTCACTTGCTGTATTGATATTCATATCGTCAACGGACTTGAAACGGCTCGTATTTTTATAGTCAAACTCTGCCTCGCTGTAATAGAACTGACTGTCCTTTTCCTCTCCCGAGGGATAGAGCATTTCATAGAGGTCTCCCTCCCAGTCCTGCCTTTCTTCGGGCTCGGAATACTCCCTGCACTTAAGCCCGAGTCTTTCAAGCAGAGCGCTTGTGACCAGAAGCGCGCCCTTGTTGTTCCAGTGGGAATCCAGCCTATGATACAATATGCCGTCCGTATTTTCAAAAAGCGCTTTTATGTCAAAATATTCCGTGTTTTCAAGCCTTGAAACTATCTTTTCCAGATTGTTTGGTATATTGCTTTTGCTGTAAAAATAGGGCAGGAACTGCGGATAAACGGAAGCCTTGTTCGGAGCTGCCGTAAAAATGAACCGCCCTCCCCCGTTTTTGACATAGTCATTAATCATTTCAAGAGTTCTTGCGGTGCAGAAGGCTTCCCTGTCCGTAAGCGTATTTTTTGATGTGATGTCGTCAAGCGTTTCGCTGAAGAAAAGCCAGCCCTCTTTGCCCGCGGTGACCTTATCGTTGCCCGAAAGAGAGAATATTCGCGCCTTGATAATGCTGTTTAAATTGACAAGCTTATCTCTGAAGGCGAAATTATCCGCTATATAATTTTCAAATTCCTCGCCGAAGCTTTGATTTATGCCGTCCGGAGTGAAAAGAGACGGCATAACGGCAAGCGTTCTGTTCTCCGTGTTTTCAGCCGTGTAAAAGCGCATGAAGCCCACGGGAATTCAGAGAATAACAAATATACATACTATATAAATTATCTTAATTGTCTTTTTCATGTGCGCGCCTCCTAAAATCTGAAATAAATAAAGGGATCATAGGACGCAGCAGATATATTTATTATGCACAGCGCAAAGAGCACCGCAGATAAGCAATAGCCTGCAAGAGAGGCTGTTTTTTCACTCATATGCTCCCTAAGCTTGGTGTGAAGCCCGAAGGAAAGAAAAAGGGCAGCAACAAGCATTGTGATATTATAGGGATCGCAAAGCTCTATTGCCCTGCTTATGTTTGCCTGCGCCGAGGGCACGAGCATTGAGCGTATATATTTCATACCGTAGCTCATTGTGTCCGCCCTGAAAATAACAAAGGTGAATATAACAACGAGCATTGTATAGATATGCAGTAAAAAATCGGGTATTTTGCGGAAGGCATTTTCAAAAAGGCTCTCGAGCACGAGGAAAACGCCATGTATAAGTCCCCACACAAGGAAGGTAACATCTGCGCCGTGCCAAAGACCCGTGAGAGTAAAGACAATGAGCTGATTTACAGCCGTTCTTGCCCTTCCCCTTCTGTTGCCTCCAAGCGGTATATATACATATTCTCTGAACCATGACGAAAGAGAGATGTGCCACCTTCTCCAAAATTCCTTTATGCCCTTTGATATGTAGGGCAAATTGAAGTTAGGCGCAAAGTCAAAGCCGAACATCCTGCCCAAGCCTATAGCCATACTGCTGTAACCGCTGAAATCAAAATATATCTGGAGCGTGTAGGCTATAGCGCCTATCCAGCTGAGCAGAGGAAAAAGCTCTCCGCTGCCGTATGAAAACACGGTGTCTGCTATGCTTCCCATGGTGTTGGCTATGAGGAGCTTTGACGAAAGCCCGAATATAAAAAGCTTAAGTCCCGACGCCGTTCTGTCGATGTTTATATTCCTTTCATCAAGCTGTTTTTCAATGTCGTGATATTTTATTATAGGTCCTGCTATGAGCTGTGGGAAGAAGGAAATATAAAGCGTAAGCTTGAGTATATTTTTCTGTGGCTTTACATTGCCTCTGTACACATCTATAACATAGCTCATAGCCTGGAAGGTAAAGAATGAAATGCCTATGGGAAGGTGTATACTGCCTATGTCGATAGCCGTGCCGAATATGTAGTTTACGCTGTCCGCAAAGAAATTGAGATACTTGAATACAAACAGCAAAAACACATTGAATACAACGGTTAAGACAATATATATGCCTTTTCTGCCTTTATCTATGAGCAAAGCCAAAGCATAATTGACGGCTATTGACAAGAGCATAAGAAGCACTGCCTTGGGCTCGCCGTAGGCATAGAAAATGAGGCTCGCTATAATGAGGATTATATTTTTAAGCCTTATTGACGGCGTTATGATATAAAGAATATAGACCGCCGGCAAAAACAAAAACAGAAATACAACACTGCTGAATACCATAAGCGTCACCCTTTAATAATATACGGGATACTCATATTTGTTGAAGGTATAGTTTTTGCTCTTTAAGTAAGCATCCGTTGCATTGTAATATTTGTTGCAGGCGTCTATATTGGTCCATGCGCCGTTTATTTTGACCTGGTTCCAGTAATGAAGGGATGTATAATGTCCCGTGCCCCTGACAACTCTTGTTTCATAGCCGGCTCTCTTTAGGAGTATATCCACGCAGGCTGCATAATGATAGCATGCACCCCTGCCCGTGTTGAAGGCTGATGCCGCCATGGTCGTCCAGTCCTGCTGAGCCATATATTTATATTTTACATGGGAGGCAACATAGTTATATATCGCTTGGGGAGATTTTCCCGTCTGCGCAAGTATGCTGTCGGCTCTGTTCATGAGGGCAATATATGCCTGCGAATATTTTACGCCTATGCCGTCTGCGCTGTAATATATGTCGCCCTCCTGCCTGTTTGTTACCATTGCTCCGTCGTCGCCGAAGAGATAGTTATTGCCGTTATATACTACGGCTCCCGTCTGCATAACGCCCTGAACAAAATAATACTTTACACCGTCTATCTCAACTATGCCCTCTACGGGATAGCCGAATTCATTGAAGTACATCCTGCTGCCGTCAGCCTCGCTCCAGCCCGTAACAAGGGTGCCGTCCGCGCGGAAATTATACATTTTGCCGTCTATTACCGAAGGCGCGATATAAGCGGAGCCGTTTACAAAATAATATCTTTTGCCGTCTTTTTCCGTAAAGCCGCTGTATGGCTCACCGTATTCGTCATAGCCCCTTACCGCCGTACCTTCTGTGAATATGCCCGTAACAAGAGTGCCGTTTCCGAGGTTATACATTTTGCCGTCAATGTAGTTCAAGCCCTTTACAGCGGAGCCGTTGTGATAATATTCATTGTGCGCGGTATTCCAGCCCTCTTTTACAGAGCTGTCTTTTGAGGAAGTATTTTCATCTGCCGCGGGAGCATAGTCGGAGGAATACAAAAGAGGATATGCCTTTTCAAAATCCCAGTCTATAGTTATTCCCATACTCTTAAGAAGAGAAGCGGGAACATATGTAACGCCATCTGTAACGGAGGGCTTAACGCCCAGCGAAACGGCATTTCCGTTTAACGCTACATCTCCCGTGGCAGACAGTATATTTACGGTATTTGAACCGTTTGAAAACACGGTGGTCTTTGTGTTGGGCTCCCAGCTCACAGTGTAGCCCATAGCCTCGAACACAGTCCTGGCTTCAAGCATAAGCTCTCCGTCTTCAGCCCTTGTGCTTATGTTATAATAATTGTCGTTATATTTCGCCGCCGCAAAAGCCGAGGTCGAAAGCAATGCCGTGATCACCGCCGTCAGAAATAAAAATCTTTTCATTTTATTTATCCTCTTTCCTATTTGTAAATTATATTTTTGATCTCGCTGAATACCCATCCGCTGTTTTTGAGCTGTTGGTCGCTTACCATATATTTATTATAGCCCACATCAAGATTTGTCCATACGCCGTTTACATATACCTGATTCCAATAGTGCTGCTGACTGCCCGTGCCCTTCCGCCATATGACTCTGGTCTTATAGCCTGCCTTTTTGAGCATGAAATCAAGAAGCGCCGCTCTGTGATAGCAGGCTCCGCGTCCCGTCTTAAGAGCTTCGAGCGCCATTTCTGTCCAGTCCTTCTCGTCTGTATATTTGTATTTGATATGCTTTACGCAATAATCAAAAATGGGCTTTATATCCGTGCCCGTTGTCTTCAATATCTCCGCAACACGGCTGTCAAGCTCCTTATAGGCTTCGCTGACGGGCTGACCTATGCCGTTATGGTCAAACGAATAGCCTTCAACAACGGTACCCTTGCACATGACGCCCTGTGAATTGAAATAGTAATAGTCGTTTGATATTTTCTGAAGTCCCTTAAGAGGCTCGCCGTTTACAAAGCAGTATTTTGCTCCGTTTATCTCCAGAAAGCCCTCCGCAGGAAAACCGTATTCATTATAATATTTTCCGTCCTCCCAGCCTACCTTGAGCTCTCCGTCTGCGTCATAAGCATAGACCTTGCCGTTTATGACCTGAGTACCGCTGTATTGAGGAGCGTGTATAACATCCGCATAAGCGCAGCAGTTAAAAAGAAGCACCGAGGCGGCTGCCGTACATAAAATCCGCTTCATATTACATTCCCCGTTTGTTTTTATATTGTATATACATTTTTGTATATATTTAAACATATTCTATCATTTTAAACGACTAAAGTCAATAATAATATTATGTTATAAATTATGATTTTTAAAATACGGATATGGACTATACACAAAATAATGACAGCATTAAAAAAGCCACATGAGCTTTGCTCACATGGCTTTTAGAATGTTTAATAATTAATATTATTTCTGAACAAGGTGAATAGCGAAGCCGCCGAATTCTTCCTTTAAGTAGATAGCCGTGGTCTTGCCGTTCTTTACAACAGCTGTGTCATAATCGAACTCTCCGCCCATGGCCTCGATGTAATGGATAGCTCTGTCCATATAGTTGGTAGCTATAGCGATATGTCCGTTCTTGCCTAAGAACATCTGCTTTCTTACCTCGATACCGCTTGATGCAAATACAGCAGAGTTGCCGTTCTTGATGGGGAAGTTGAAAAGCTTGTTGAGTCTTTCAGCTATAGCAAGAGCTGCTGCCTCATCGGGTGTGTTGATGCCGACATGAACGACCTCAAGGCCGAGCATTGTGGAAACAGCCTCTTTACAAAGAGCAACGATCTCATCGAACTTACCCTCGTCAATGAGCTTGCCGGGAACCATCCAGCTGCCGCCGCAACATACGA
>CANROO010000033.1 GCA_947632235.1 uncultured Clostridia bacterium | reverse complement strand
AAGCACATCGTCATTGTATTTTTCAACAATGTTGTTTATTGCTCTTTCAAGCTCCTCCGCGCTTTTGACGGCCTCTATGCCTATGCTGGAGCCTCCTCTGTTGGGCTTTACCACAAGAGGAAAGCCCAGCTGTCTTATTTCGTCCGCATACATATCGGCGCTTTCGCTGCGCTTTATGAACACATCGCCTGCCGTCTGTATATGATTGGCTTCAAGCAGTGTTTTTGCCGCTTTTTTGTCCATGCAAAGAGCGCTTGACATAACTCTGCTGCCAATATAGGGTATGTCCAGACAGTGCAGAAGCCCCTGCATGGAGCCGTTTTCGCCCAAGCCTCCGTGCAGAGCGCTCACTATTATGTCGGGACGCTCCGCCCTGAGCCTGCCGAGCCAGTCTCCTCCGCTCTCTTTTTCTATGCTGAATACCACTGTGTCATATTTATCGTTATTTATGCTTTTGAGTATGTTGGCGCAGGATCTTAGGGAAACCTCTCTTTCCACGGAGCTTCCGCCTGCCAGTATGCCAAGCTTTATTTTTTTCATATATTGCCTCCGAAAAACTAATCTATACGAGCCTGCCTGAGCTCCTCTGCACCCACCTCGGGCAGTACGGAATTGATATAGCAGCCCGTGCTGAACTCAAAGCCTGCCATATGTCCTATCCTGGGTATTATCTGCGTGTAGAAGTGGAAATACTCACAGCCCTTCACAGCCTTGGGCGCGGAATAAAGGCAGAGATTATACGAAATATCGGGCTTAATGACAAAGAGCCTCTTTAATGAGCGCTGAAGTATCTTTCCGAAATCCGCAAGCTCCTTTTCGCCGAATTCCTCTATGGATGTGATATGCTTTTTGGGCAGTATATCCATGCCGTAGGGGAATTTTCCATCCGCAGGCAGATATGTAATGAAGCTGTCGTTTTCCTCCACTATCCTGCTTCCCTTGTCAAGAGAGCAGAAATAGCACTTTTTGTGCTCGTCATAATATCCCTTGAGCACCTTTAAAAGACTTTCCATTTTAAGAGGCACAACGGGCAGAGCGGCTATCTGCCAGTGCGAATGTGTCTGGCTTGCGCCTGCATCTATGCCCTCGTTTTTGAATATCTGCACATAGCTGCACTTTTCATCGCTCTCAAGCTCCGTAAATCTGTTTTTGAGCACAGTCATAAGCTTAAGTATGTGTTCATCGTCAAAGTCCTTGAGCCTTTCGTCATGGTCCGCAGTGTCTATGACTACATCGTGAACGCCGTAGGTCTCCTCATTTGTATGCACAAAGGGATATTTGTTGGGCACTATCTTTATAACGCCGTCATTATAGACGGGCGTGGGCGTAAGATGACTGTTTTCGGGGCAGAAGGGGCAATACTGCCTCGGCGTTGTCTTTACGGGCTCCCTTCTGAAGCTGTGCGGTCTTTTTGCCCTGTCGGTAGCGTAGAACACATATTCGCCCGTCAGAAAGCACCTTTTTATCATTGTTTTGTTCTCTTCCATATTTCCACCTCTTACATGCTCAGTCGGTGCTTTCAATGTACCAGCTGCCGACATTGCCGTATATATTGTTGAGCGCGGGCTTTTTTTCGCCCTTTATCCTGCTGTTTGTGACAAGCATATCCGACTTGAAGCCTATGCCCACAACGGGGAGCTGTGAACTGAAATATTTGTTCAGCTCGCTCAGCGCGGCCTTATAGCCCTCCTCGCTTATGGCGGAATTGCAGTCGCCTATGAGCTTGTCCATATTCGCATCGGCATATCTGCCGTAATTTATGTTCCCTGCGCTCATTGCAAGCGCCGAGATATCCATATTTTCCTTAAGGCGCACACCGCCCAGATACATTGCAAAATTGCCCTCCCTGAGCCTTTTTTCGTATTCCGTGAAGTCCACCGCTTCTACCCTTGTGCTCATTCCCACGGCATTGAACGCCCTGCTTATAAGCTCTGCGCTCTCTACCCTTGCGGAATTTTCACTGTTTACAAGTATGGTAAAATTGAAGGACGAAAAGCCCTTACCGCCTGCCGAAACAAGGGTGTTGGCAAGGTTCATATCCGTTTCGTATGTGTTCTCGCCCACCTTTGAGGCATATGGATTTTTGGGATTAACGGGCGTAACGGAGGGCGTCATTTTGTTCAGATATATATTCTTTATTATTTCCTCCGAGGGTATGAGATGCGCCAGACCCTGCCTTACGCTCACATTTGAAAACATATCGTTTTTTATATTGAAGCCGACAAACTCAAACTGATTTGTATAGAACTCCCTTGCGTTCTCGCTTAGACTGCCCGAAAGCATGCCGAGGCTGTTTATATCGAGAGTTGCCGCATCCGTAACTCCCGAGGCGAGCGCCTGCGTATCGGTCTTAACATCGGGTATTATCTTAACGCAGATATCCGTTATATAGGGTCTTCCGTTAAGTCCCGTTTCGGAGGCTGTGAGGTCAAGCTCCTTCACCATGGTATAGCCTGAAAACTTATAGCTTCCGTCGCCCACGGGCTTCATATCCTCCGCCGCACCTCCGCCGTAATAGTGCTTGGGTATGACGGGAAAGCAAAGGCTGTAGCCTATGGAGCCAAGCCCTTTGGAATAGCTCAGCCTTACCGTCCTGCTGTCTATCTTGGCATAGGAGGTCAGGTTGTCGGTACAGCTTTTATATATGGTGTCAAGCCCTGCTTTTTCAAGCTCGCCGATGGTATATATGACATCATCGCTTGTGACGGGATTGCCGTCCTCCCACTTCACGCCGTCCTTAAGAGTAACTATGACGCTGTTGCCGTCAGTCTCATATTTTTCGGCAAGGTTGGGTTGGACCTTAAGCTCGTTGTCAAGGGCAAAAAGCGGTTCATACACGAGCCTTAACACTCTGTCCACAGTATTGTCCCTGTTTTTTATGGGATTAAGGGTCTCGGGCGAACGCATTGAAAGCGTCATTTTTCCGCCCTCCGCCGCCTTTTGTATATTTTCGCTGTGCTGAGCCATATTTTCATTTTGAACGGCATTCCCGTCCGAACATGCCGTAAGGGCAAAGCACAGTATTATAAGGCTAATCAGCCGCAATTTCATATAAATCAGTCCTCAGAATTATTTTGTACACTCTTTCATGCGACATTACCCGTTTGACATAGGAAGCCGTTTCGCTGTAGGGTATTATATCGAGCGTTTTGCCGTCATGGCTGTAGTCAGTGTTTGAAAGCCATTTTTCAACATTTCCGCTGCCTGCGTTATACGCCGCCGCCACATTTTCCATATTTCCGTCAAACTGCTCCGAAAGAAAAGCAAGCACCCAGCAGCCTATCTCAATGTTTACATCGGGATCCTCTATATTGGCATAGCTGAAGCCCTCCATACCCATTTTGCCGACTGCCCAGTCTATTGTATTGGGCATGAGCTGCATAAGCCCTCTTGCGCCCTTGTGCGACTCCGCATGAGGCACGAAACGGCTCTCCGTGTTTATTATGGCGCACACAAAGCCGGGTTCAAGGTCATATTTTTCGCTGTATTCCAATATCTCCTCCGCATATTTTATGGGAAAAAGTATGCAGAGCGCGCAGTATGCCGTAAAGAGTATAATTATTATCCACAGTATTGATACAAGCAGAAACCTTATAAACCTGAACATTAAATTAACTCCTTGTTTTTCATTTCGGTCATGACCTTCTTTTCCAGCTCATCGAGCGCAGAGCCGTTTTCTATCACAACATCGCACAGCTTCATGAGCCGTTCGCTGTCGGCTTGGTTTTCAAACCTTTTTTCTGCCATGCTTCGGCTTATGCCGTCTCTTTTTGTTATTCTTTCAAGCCTCTGCAAATAGGGCGCGGATACTCCCCACACCTCATTGCAGTATTTTTCCAGCCCCGCCTCAAAAAGCAGGGGCGCATCGATGACAATGCATTTGTCCGCTCTGTGCTCTTCAATCAGCCTAAGCACCTCGGCCTTTATATATTTATGCGTTATGTCATTAAGCGAGGCAAGCTTTTTTCTGTCAGAGAAGACTATTCCGCCCAGCTTTTTTCTGTCGACGGTTTTGTCCTCTTTCAGTATATCCCTGCCGAAAAAGCTCACTATTTCATCATATGCCGTTCCGCCGGGCGCCATATTATCGTGGGCTATGGCATCGCAGTCTATGACGAAGGCTCCGCTGTCTCTCATAATGCGTGAGACCTCGCTCTTTCCGCTTCCGCTTACACCCGTAAGACCTATTATCATTTGTCACTGTCTCCCGTTATGCTGTATTCCAGATAGGTCACCGCAGCCATAAGCACGAAGCTTGCAATGCACATTGTCCTTATGAATCTGAAATAAGGAGAAATAAGAGCGTATGCAAGAAAAGCTATCCAGCACACAAAGCATATACCGTAGCCTAAACGCCACTTTGAGTTTTCTCTGTAGCTTTTGTCACTGCTGACATAAAACTTCACAAGGCAGGGTACGCCTATCAGAAACATGGCGTTCCTGAGCGGTATAAATTCGCCGTTTGTTATGCCTGCGCCCGATGTGTCAAGCAAAAGCACCCTTACAGCTATAAATGCCGTTGCGGCAAACACGACTATGCTTGAAATATACGATACCGTTTTTCTTACATTCATTTTATTTTACCTCGTACCAGTTGCTGCCCTCGTGTACCTCTGCCACAAGAGGCACGGAAAGCCCGACCGCGTTTTCCATTTCCTCCCTTAAAAGCAGGGCGACCTGTTCTCTTTCGTCTATATGTGTTTCTATAAGAAGCTCGTCATGCACCTGAAGCACAAGCCTTGACCTGAGCCTTTCTTTTTTGAGCCTGTTGTATACCTTCACCATGGCAATTTTTATAATGTCCGCGGCAGTGCCCTGCACGGGCATATTCATTGCCACTCTCTCGCCGAAGGAGCGCTGAATGAAGTTGGAGCTTGTTATCTCGGGTATATATCTGCGCCTGTTGAACATCGTTATGCCGTAGCCCTTTTCTCTTGCGGACTGTACACAGCCGTCTATAAATGCCTTTATCTTGGGATATTTGGCAAAATAATTTTCTATATATTGGTCTGCCTCTTTCTTGGTTATGCCCAGATCCTGCGACAGACTGAAGGCGCCTATACCATATATTATGCCGAAATTAACGGCTTTAGCATTCCTTCTCTGCAGAGGCGTTACCTCGTCAAAGGGCACATTGAACACCTGTGAGGCAGTTATTGTGTGTATGTCCTGATTTTCCTTGAAGGCGTTTATGAGCATTTCGTCACCCGAGAGGTGAGCAAGCACCCTCAGCTCTATCTGTGAATAGTCCGCATCGGTGTATATATAGTCCTTTTCGGGGATGAATACCTTTCTCAGTTTTCTGCCAAGCTCTATCCTCACGGGTATATTCTGAAGGTTAGGCTCCGTGGAGCTTATCCTGCCCGTGGTGGTGACTGTCTGGTTGAATGTGGAATATATCCTGTCGTCATCCTTCAGCACAGCAAGAAGACCCTCGGCATATGTGGACTTTAGCTTGCTGTAGGAGCGGTATTCAAGCACCTTGCCCACTATCTCGTCCTTGTCCTTGAGCTTTTCAAGTATGTCAGCAGATGTGGACCAGCCCGTCTTTGTCTTTTTTCCGCCCTTTAATCCGAGCTTTTCAAAGAGTATATAGCTCAGCTGCTTGGGCGAATTGATGTTGAATTCCTCGCCGGCAAGCCAATAAATATCCTTTGTGAGCTCCTCAAGCTTTACATTCAGGCTCTCGCCGTATTCTATCAAGCCCTGTCTGTCAGCCTTCATGCCCTTGAGCTCCATGCCTGCGAGCACATTTATAAGAGGAAGCTCTATGCTGTAGTAGAGATATTGCTGGTCGTTTTCCTTTATCCTGCCGTCTATTACGGGATAGGCTCTGTAGCTTATGTTGCACATCCTGCCCAGAAGAGAGCAAAATTCCTCATCGCTCAGATCGTCAAGGCTTTTTCTGCTCTTTCCCTTGCCCAGTATTTCCTCCTCCGAGGGATAGCTTTCGGAAAGAAAATCCTCCGCAAGCTCATCATAATCATAGCTGTCATTTGACGAATTTATGATATATCCGCCTATCATGGTATCAAACATTATGCTTTTAAGCTCTATGCCCTTCCTGCCGAGAAGCACTATATCGCTCTTGGCATCGTGCGCTATCTTGGAATTCTGATTTTCAAAAAAGTCCCTGAAGGCGTCCTTTATTTCATCCTCACTCAGTCTGAATACACAGGCGCCCTCGGCATCCTGCGTTACGGCTATGCCCTTTACGCTGTCATCCTCATGCACGAGCTTATAGGCGCAGGGCTTGAAGGGATCAAGCTCCGAGAGTATTTTCCGTGCTTCTTTTATATCCTTTATAAGCCTGAGGTCAAAGCTCTTCTCCTGCTTTATATTGTCCGTATCAAAACGGGTGAGCATGGACTTGAACTCATACCGTTTGAACATATGGTAGGCATTTTCATTGAAAATGTCGTGTATTTTGGCGTCTTCGATGTCAAAGCTCACGGGCGCATCCGTCCTTATGGTCACAAGCCACCTGCTCTTTCTTGCAAGCTCCGCATTCTGCGCCAGATTTTCGCCCGCTCTCCTGGGCGTTATTTTGTCCGCGTTTTCTATTGCGTTTTCTATGTTCTTGTATTCCTGTATTATTTTAACGGCTGTTTTTTCGCCTATGGAGGGCACGCCCGGCACATTGTCGCCCGCGTCGCCCATAAGCGCCTTGACATCTATAAATTCCTCGGGCGTTACGCCGTATACGCGCATAACATCCTCCGCCCTGTAGTCCTCAACTATGGTGGAACCGCTCTTTGTCTTGGGTATTCTTATCATTATTCGCTCGGAGGCAAGCTGTAAAAGATCTCTGTCACCGCTTATTATGACGGGAGCTATGCCCTTTTCATCGGCAATGCGCGCAAGGGTGCCGAGAAGGTCGTCCGCCTCATAGCCTCCCAGCTCTACGCAGGCTATGTTCATGGATGCGAGCACCTTTTTTACAAGCTCCATCTGAGGCACAAGCTCCTGAGGCATACCCCTTCTTGTGCCCTTGTATTCCTTGTATTCAAGGTGCCTGAATGTGGGCTGATGCACATCGAAGCACACAGCGCAGTAGTCGGGCTTTTCCTCGTCAAGCAGTTTAAAAAATATATTCAGAAAGCCGTATACGCCGTTGGTATATTCCCCGTCCTTGTTTGTGAGAAGGGGCATGGCGTAAAAGGCTCTGTTCATAAGGCTGTTGCCGTCAATAAGCATGATTTTACCGGGCATGGTCTACCTCCGTTTTGTTACGATATAATTATAAGTATACTAAATTTCCGCCAAGAATTAAAGAGGAAAAATTTAAAATTAAATGAATATTTACGGGTTCTTTTTTTTCTGTATTTTATAACATACCTTCGGAACAAGCTTCATGGGCATAAATCTGCAGAAGAATGCCGTAAGTCTGTTTTCAAAGGAGGGGAAAATGACGGCTTTTTTTCTGAACATGCCCTTTATGGCCCTTTGCGCCGCATATCCGCTTTCAAGCGGTCTTAATGTGAATTTGACACCTGCCCTCTTGTTGAAGCCCGTATCTACGGGGCCGGGACAGAATACAGACACGCCCACCTTGGACCTCCTTACCCTGAGCTCCTCGTGTACAGCCATTGTAAGGCTGTATACATAAGCCTTTGTGGCATAATATGTTGACATAAGAGGACCCGTGCCGAAGGACGCAAGTGAAGCCACATTAAGAATATAGCCCTTGTTTCGCTTTAAAAAATCCTTTAAATAGAGCTTGGTGAGTATATGCACCGCCGATACGTTGAGATCGAGCATATTCATTTCGTCCTTAAGGCTTACCGCGCTGAATTCGCCGTACAGACCATAGCCTGCGTTATTTATAAGCACATCTATATCCCTCACCCTTGAATAGAGCTCCATGCAGTTTTTTCTGCTGCTCAGATCAAGCGGTATTATCTCCGCATTTGTGGGTATGCACTTTGCGGTCTGCTTCAGCTTTTCTTCATCTCTGGATACCAGCACCACATCATAGCCCTTTTCTGCAAGTATTATGGCCATATCCTTGCCCATGCCGTTTCCTGCGCCCGTTATCAATGCTTTTGCCATTTCTTATCTCCCCTTCTCATCACATAGTCCATAAGTTCCTTTTTATTGTTTCTTTCGGGATATTTCATAACATAGTCCAGAGCAGAATTGAGCCCTGCTCCTATTTCCTGTCCCTTGAAGCCCGACTCCGCAAGGTCGTCTCCGTCTATTGCCAAAGCCTTGAGGGCCGTGCAGTCGTTTTTGACGGAAGCGTACATCTCCATGTATTCGTCAAGAGAGCTGTCCTCAATTGCGCTTTTAAGCTCCAGAACAAGAGGTGTTATGTCCTCTGCAAGGTTTTTGAGCCTTCTCATGGCGTAAAGGCTGTCTATATCCATATTCTTCAGCCTTACAAGAGCAGTGACATCTCTTATGCTCTTATTGTCCCATTTGAGCCTTTTTGTTATTTCATTGGCCTTTTTGCTCCCTGCATCCTTAAGAATATACGCAAGCCTCAGCCTTATATCCCTTGATAGCGCCGAAAGCACGGAATAATCGGTCTTCCCTGCCTCTGTCTCGGGCAGGAAATATTTTGTCATGCCCGAATCGATGAGTATTTCAAGCCTTTCGGCGTGGTCGGATAAAATAAGCTTGAAAAGCTCCTCTCTTATTCTTTCTATGCTTATGTTTTTTATAAGCTCCGAATTTTTAAAAAGGGCGTCGAGCGTATTTTTTTCTATATCGAAATCGAGCTGTGCCGAAAACCTGACGGCGCGCATCATCCTCAGAGCATCCTCGCGAAAACGCCCTTCGGGGTCGCCCACGCCTCTTATTATTTTGTTTTTGATGTCCTCGCGGCCGCCGAAAAGGTCAACATAGCCCTTCTGCGGATTGTAGGCTATGGCATTTGCGGTGAAGTCGCGCCTTGAAAGGTCGCCCGATAGCCTGTCCGTGAATATCACCTCATCGGGGTGCCTGTTGTCGCTGTATTTTCCGTCTATCCTGTATGTGGTGAGCTCATAGTGCTTTTTTTTCTCTATCACGGTAACGGTGCCGTGCTTTATGCCCGTATCCACTGTATGAGAAAAAATTTTTTTGACATCCCCGGGCAGAGCGGAAGTGGCTATATCGTAGTCGTGGGGTGTCTTTCCCATTATATAGTCTCTGACGCAGCCGCCCACAACATAGCCTTCAAAGCCGTTTTTATTGAGTTTTTCAAGTATATTCACAACACCTTCGGGAAGCTCCATATATATTCTCCTTTTATTTCACATTACTATTATCTTAACATATTAATGCAATAATATCAATCAACACTTGATAAATTGATAAAAAATGATTATAATGTATATATAAAAAGACAGGAGGTGTTTTTATATGTCAAAAGTATTGGTAGTGGATGACGAAGCGAGTATTGTAAATATCATTTCGTACAATCTCAAAAAAGAGGGTTATGATGTAATTACCGCAGAGGACGGCGAAAGCGGACTGGAGCTTGCAATAAGCGAAAATCCCGACCTTGTGCTCCTGGATATCATGATGCCTAAAATGGACGGCTACGAGGTATGCCGTAAGATAAGGGAGAGGAGCAACGTACCCATTATAATGCTCACCGCAAGAGCGGACGAGGTGGACAAGGTGATAGGCCTTGAGATGGGCGCGGACGACTATGTTACAAAGCCCTTCGGCAACAGGGAGCTTATAGCAAGAGTCAAGGCGCACCTGAGAAGAAGCGCGGCAAAGGAAACTCCCGCGGACAAGAGCCATACACAGACCTTCGGCGACCTTACCATAGATTTTGACCGCTACGAGGTCACAAAGAGAGGCGAAATGATAAACCTCACAATGAGAGAATACGAGCTTCTTGTATTCCTCGCAACACAGAACACACAGATATTCAACAGGGAAACTCTGCTTGAAAAGGTATGGGGCTATGAATATTTCGGCGATGTGAGAGCCGTAGATGTTACTATAAGGCGTCTGAGGGAAAAAATAGAGGACGACCCCGGCAAGCCCAGATTTATAATAACAAAAAGAGGCATAGGCTATTATTTCAGCTCATGACGGATATGCCGTCTTGATTTAACGGGACATATGATTTTTTTACGGCGGAGGTCAGCGCAGTATGAAAAGCATTCGTTGGCGTCTTGTATTCATGTACCTTTCACTTGTGTTCATAGTTATGATACTTACGGGTACATTCATTACAGTTACAGCGCAGAACAGAGAACAAAGACAGGCATCGGAGGAACTGCACCAGTGTGCCGTATATATTGAGGAACAGGTCATAGAGCAGTATGACAGCAGATATTTCCAGGACAGCCTTGTCAATCTGTCCATTGTCAGCTCTGCGCTCAGAAATATGGACGCATCCATACTTGACTCGCAGGGAAGGACGATAGCCTGCTCCACCGCTTCATCGCAGGACGAATTTCAGCAGTTCAACAGCTCCGCAGTCATAGCGGCATTGAACGGCGAGGAGAGCTTCCTCCCCAGGAGCCGTATAACAAACGCACTGGGCATGGAAAAAACCGTGATGAGCTATTCCTACCCCTGCAAGGACGAGAGCGGAAAGGTAGAATACATCGTATATGTACAGATGGATTCGCAGGCCATAGAGGACAGCATAGCGCAGACTGCGCGCTCCCTCATAGTGGCTGTTGTAATAGCGCTTATAATAACGGCTGTGCTGGGCCTGCTCTTTGCAAACACCATTACCTCGCCCATAGCCGCTCTTACCAAAAAGGCCAACCTCATGGCAAAGGGAAGGCTCGACCAGAGGCTTGCCGTAAAGGGAAGCGATGAGATAGGTCAGCTTACAAAGAGCTTCAACACCATGGCCAAGGAGCTCAGCAAGACCATAGTTGAGAGCGAGGAGCAGAGAAACAAGCTTGAGATAGTTCTGCACAACATGACGGACGGAATACTTGCCTTTGACGACAAGGGACAGCTCATACACATAAACCGTTCCTGCTACGATATGCTTGAGATAGACGATGTGAACATATCCTTGAGCTGGCTCATGGAGCTTTTCAGCATAACGGGCGATGAGGAGGAGACAGGCTCCGTAAGAGAGCTTACGGTAAAGGGCAAGGACGACAAATATATATCCGTTGCCATAATTCCCTATACTCTCAAAAAGAAAAAGCACAGGCAGGAAATAGCCGGCGGAACAATAGTGGTACTGCACGACATAACAAGGCACAGACAGCTTGACATGATGCGTCAGGAATTTGTGGCGAATGTAAGCCACGAGATAGGCACGCCCCTCACCACCATAAAGGGCTATGCGGAGCTTCTTTTGGACGGAGCTATAGACGACAGGGCGGTGGCTATGGAATTTCTCAAGGAAATAAATGTGGCCGCAGACAGAATGAAGCTTCTGCGCGATGACCTTCTGGATCTTTCGCGCTTTGATACAAAGGTGAACAAATTCAATATGGAGGATGTGAACCTCGTTTCTCTCGTTTCGGGCTGCTGCAGGCAGAATCTCATAGTTGCCGAAAACAAGCACCAGGATATAATTTTCAATCCGCCCTCAAAGCCCATGTTTATTTACGGCGATCCCGGCAGGATAAATCAGGTAATAACAAACATTATGTCAAATGCCATGAAGTACAGCAACGAGGGCACAGCCATAAATATAAGGCTTAAGGAAAAGGGAGATACCTACCGCCTTGAGATAGAGGACAACGGCATAGGTATGCCCAAGGAGGCTCTTGAGCGTATTTTTGACCGCTTCTACAGAGTAGACAAGGCAAGGAGCAGAGCCATGGGCGGAAACGGACTGGGACTTGCCATCGCAAAGGAGATCATGGATGCTCACAACGGCAGTATAGAGGTTCGCTCGGAGCTCGGAAAGGGCACCACAATGACGCTTATCTTCCCCAAGAGCGATATGGACGGCATTATAGACGAAAAATAGGGAGATGACAGCATGCTCTTAAAAAAGGACAAGCCCGGCTACGACAGGGATAATATGACGCCCGCCATGCATTTCAGCATATGCACGGGCGAAAGGGTGGCAGGCTTTATAGAAAACGAAACGGGAAAATTCCGCGATGTCATGCTCATAAAAAACGACAGGGATCTCAGGCGTTTTTTAAAGACTTATGATATAGACGAGAAGGACCTTAAGTCGGATTATTAGTTATAGTGTATATAAAATTTATGAAAAAAGACAAAATAATACAAAAAAACAATTTGACTTTTTAAGCCAAGTATGATATTCTTGATATACAGCCGTCAGCGTTTGCTGTGAGCTGTATATTTTTATATTTTTAGGAGGAAATCGTAAATGAAGGAAGGAACCGTTAAGTGGTTTAACGCAGAGAAGGGCTTCGGCTTTATCTCAACAGAAGACGAGGGCGATGTATTTGTACATTTTTCCGCAATTCAATCGGACGGCTACAAGACCTTAGAGGAGGGTCAGAAGGTAGAGTTTGAGATCGTCGAGGGCGCAAAGGGACCCCAGGCGGCAAATGTAGTACGCTTATAATCTTAAGTAAATAATTATTGTCATATATATAGTTTTTATTTTGGTTATAACATTCAGAGCCGCTGTCATGTGACAACGGCTCTTTTGATATGTTAATTTTTTATGCTTGAAGCTTTTTCTATTGCATTTGTCCGCGGTTTAATATATAATGATATAGTAAAATTCAATATATTTTAAGCGTTGTATCCCGCTTTTACGCTCCGCGAACCTCTCATTGCAGGGCGAAAGGGAACAGCAGCAAGGAGGAATCTTTTATGCAAAATCAGAGAGA
Organism: uncultured Clostridia bacterium; assembly: GCA_947632235.1. Classification (GTDB taxonomy): domain Bacteria; phylum Bacillota; class Clostridia; order Lachnospirales; family CAG-274; genus Gallispira. Next base: position 6,965 of record CANROO010000033.1, on the reverse strand, counting down.
AAAGACATTAAGACTGGTGGAAACGGCACTTTTTACGGCTATCATATTAGTTCTGTGGCTCACGCCCCTCGGCTATATTCCGCTCGGTTTTATGAACGCAACTACCATTCACATACCCGTTATAATAGCGGGCATAGTGCTGGGCTGGAAGCAGGGCGCCTTCTGCGGATTTGTTTTCGGGCTCACAAGCTTTCTGAATGCTTCATTTTTAAAGCCGAGCCTTCTGAGCTTTCTTTTCAGCCCCTTTTATCCGGGCGGAAATTTCAAGAGCCTTATAATAGCCTTTGTACCCAGAATACTCATAGGCATTACGGCTTATTTTGTTTACAGAGGCATACGCAGTCTGACGGGTAAAAAAACGCCTGCCATGTTTATTGCAGGCATTGCAGGCTCCATGGTGAACACCATACTTGTTATGGGCATGGCATACATATTCTTCGCTCCCACATATGCCGAGGCAACGGGCATAGACATAAGCGGAGTTTTAAAGGCCGTATGCACGGTAATGGCGGTAAACGGCATACCCGAGGCAATAGTTGCCGCAATAATAGCTTCGGCTGTGTGCAGTGCTCTTATGGCGGCATTTAAGGACAGATTTGAATAATACGGAGATTTTTTTATGATTCTTGCTATAGATATAGGAAATACAAATATAAATTTAGGCGGTATAAGCGATGACAGAGTGGAGTTTATGGCGCGACTTTCGACCGATTCGCTCAAGACAGAGGACGAATACGGCATCGAGATAATGAACATACTGAAGCTTTACAGCGTAGACATAAGACGCATAGAGGGCAGTATAGTCGCCTCCGTAGTGCCTCCCGTTTTAAATGCCGTAAAGCTTGCCGTTAAGAGAGTTACGGGAAGCGAGCCCCTTGTGGTGGGTCCCGGCATAAAGACGGGCATAAACATACTCATGGACGACCCAGGCGCCGTGGGAGGCGACAGGATAGTTTCGGCCGTTGCCGCTCTTGACAGGTTCAGACCTCCCGTAATAATAGTGGACATGGGCACAGCCACCACCATAGACACAGTGGACAAGAAGGGCAATTATATAGGCGGATGTATAATGCCGGGCGTAGGCATAAGCCTTGAAGCCCTTTCGCAGAGGACGGCTCAGCTCCCTGCCATAAGCCTTGAAAAGCCCCGCAGAGCTATAGGCAAAAACACCGTTGACTGTATGCTGAGCGGTGCGGTATACGGCACTGCAGGCATGATAGACGGCTGTGTGGAAAGGATAGAAGAAGAAATAGGCGAAAAATGCAATGTAATAATAACGGGCGGTATGGGCAAGATATTTGCCGATGTGTGCAGAGGCAGTTATGTATATGACGAGGAGCTCCTTTTGAAGGGACTCTATATAATATATAAAAAAAACAAATAGAAAGGAAGGGCATATTATGGATGTAATAGACGAGGCTGTAGCATTGGCGGACGGTATATCCGACATAATAAAAAACAGCGATATTTACCGCGACTATCACAAGGCTTATTTAAAGATAAAAAACAACACGGAGCTTGTGGAAAAGCTCAACAAGCTTAAGACAGAGCATCTGGAATATGCGGATTTCCGCAGTAAGGGCATGGAGGACTTCGACAGAGAAAAATACATATCTCAGGAGTTCTACAAGGCTATGCTCAACGAGGATGTAAGAATATACTTCATGAACGAGGATAAGCTTGTAAATCTCATAGCAGAGGTGTATTCCAGAGTTTCCGAAAAGTGGTATCTCAATCTTTTTGTATAGGTGAACGGCTATGGAAGACAATACTAATATTACCAAGGCGGAGACTGCCGAAGCCGTCACACCTAAAAGCAACGCTGAGTCCTATGGCTTTGTACACTCGGGAAGCGCCAACATTTACTATGAAATATTCGGCAGAAGCAACAGGGAGACCATAATACTTCTGCACGGCAACGGCGAGAGCGGAAGGAGCTTCAAAAAGCTCGTACCCCTTCTTTCAGACGAGTACAGAGTGATAACGATAGACAGCAGAGGCCACGGAAAGTCGGACTTCGGCGGAAGTCAGCTTTCGCTCGGCACAATGGCTGTGGATGTTGTGAATATATTTGAGGCACTCAACATAGAAAAGGCCAATATCGTGGGCTTCAGCGACGGCGCAAACATCGCCATGCTCACCGCGATAAAGAACAGCGAGCTCATAGAAAAGGCCGTGTTCATAGGCGGAAACTACAGATTTTCGGGACTTAAGCCCTCAAGTGCTCTTATGATAGCCCTCGGCTATTACTGCAGTCTTATAGGCGGTGTGTTCGACAGCAGAAACCGCTTCAACAAGGAATATTTTTCGCTTATGTATAAAGAACCGGCTCTCAGCAGAGATACGCTCGGATATATAAAGGTCCCCGTGCTCGTAATAAACGGCGACAGGGATATGATAAAGACATCCCACGCAAGGGCCATGGCGCAGACAATACCCAAGGGCGAGCTTAAGATCGTAAACGGCGACCATTTCTGGGTGTACAGAAAGCCCGAGGAGGCCGCAGGAGTCATAAAGGATTTTTTGAAGAAATAACAGTAAAGGAGCAGACCGACTGCTCCTTTTTTGTGTATCGGAAAAAAATTCCCTCCCCATTTCCTTGATATGATTTTATATATCATTTATATATCAAATAATTTATAAAAAGTTTATATATTTTTACTTGCTAAAATTCTCATATGGGTATATAATTGTTTTGTGTGTGTTAAAAAATTGAAAAGAGTTGAATTTTATGAGGATCAAAAAAATAAAGGACACCGAAATAGCTTCTGTGGCATTGATAATAATTGTAATAGCCTTGAGCTTTATAGCAGGCTTTATGCTTATTATCAATATTGCAGAAAAATCCTGCGAGGACACTCTGAGGGACGCCACGATGCAGTTTGCCGAAACTGTGTCACAGAACACACAAAATGACAGAGAACAGCTTCAGGTGATAGCAGGCATACTTTCACAGCACGATGATATAAATTCGGACGAAGCCAAGGCTCACCTTGCATCCTTCCGTCAGAAGGGCACAATATCGGCCATTTCTCTGCTTCTGCCCGATAACACAATGGTATACTGCTCCAATGACTACAGAGAACTTGACGGACAATTGAGCTTTGAAAAAGAGGCTGAAAGCGCTCCTTACATATCCAATGTTGTTAAAAGCAAAAACGATGTAAAATATATTTATCACGCAGTACCCGTTGAGAGAAACGGCAATACCATAGGCATACTCTACGGCTATGTAAACCTTAACGACCTGCCCATAAGATACAAGGCAACAGCCTTCGGCGGCGATGCCGAAAGATATATGGTAGACACCGGCAACGGCGATATGCTCATTGACACATGGCACGGCGTTCTCGGCAATATATATGACGAGGCATTCGCCAAGCGCAAAATAAAGGGCAATATGTCAATGGAGCAGTTCCGCGATGATGTGACCTCCGGCAGAGAGGGCGGAATTTCCATGTTTTCAACGGGAGCGCAGGAATATTTTTATTTTTATTACTATCCCGTGGGCATAAACAACTGGACGGTAATGCTTTCCGTTGCCGAAAGCGTTGTATTTGAGGATGAAAACAAAATAAGCCGTATACTCTGTGCAATGGCTGTTATAGAAATATTGTTCTTCCTTGTTATTTTCCTGAGAGCAAAGCGCGAAAGCGCCGAAAGAGCAAGGCGTCTGTCGCAGACAATGTATATGTACGACATACAGGAAACGCTTTTTGACGCTCACAAGAACGAGGAAAACATAAATCAGGCGCTTATGAAGACCGCCAGGATAGTGGAAGCGAGAGCCTCATTCTTTGCCGTTATTGAGGATGACGAGCTTGTAAAGCTCTTCATATGGTCAAAGAACGAGAGCATTGTAAAGGATATAGCGGGCGATGCTCCCACGGAATGGAATGAGGATGTTAAAAAATCATTCGCAAACGATGAAAGCGTGATATGCTGCAGAGGCCAGAGCAACCCGAATGTTCCGGACAGCTTCCTCGAGAAGATAAACGCGCAGAGCGCCATGCTCGTGCCTATAATAGATTCAAACGACAAGCTTGCAGGCGTGCTGGGAGCTCTTGACATATCAAAGGCATGGAAGACTGCCGAGCCTCTTGAATGTGTATCCATAAACTTCCTTATGGCTTACAAGAATGTTGAGTCCTACAACATAATACACAAAATGGGTACCACAGACGCTCTTACGGGACTTAAGAACAGAAACTGCTATCAGCACGATCTGGGAAAATATATAGAAAACGGCAGTACAATGAGCTGTCTTTATGTGGATGTGAACGGTCTGCATGAGCTCAACAACACCATGGGTCACGAAGCAGGCGATGAAATGCTTATGTACATAAGCAGTAAGCTCATAGAATACTTCGGCGCGGACTATGCCTACAGAATAGGCGGAGACGAGTTTGTGGTGTTCGTGTTTGACGAAACGGAGGAGAGCATAAACGCAGAGCTTGAAAAGGTGAATAAAGAGCTTGCCGAAAGAAATTATCACATTTCCGTGGGTCATTCCATAAGAAAGTCCTTCGATACCAACACCGAAAGCGTAATCGCAAGAGCGGAGCGCAGAATGTACGAGCAGAAACAGCTCTACTACCGGGACAAGGACGATGACACCAGAAAGAGAGAGCTCAACACCAGATTCCAGCAGATACTCACAGAGAAGAAGGACGCCGACAACTTTATGTCCATCATTTCTTCTTACTTCATGGGAGTGTATGTTGTAGACCTCAAAAAGGACACCACAAGGACTATATATGCTCCGTCATTCTTTGAAACAATGCTGAGCAACAACCACTACAGCTTCAAGGGCTCTATGATGGACTATGTTGAAATGAGCGTTGTGGACGAGGATAAGAAGGCATTTATAAGCTTTGTAGACTATGATGAGATAACAAGAAAGCTGGAGCGCGATATAATACCCGAATTCCACTACAGAAAGCCCGACGGCCTGAGAGTGGTGCTGAGGATATATAAGTCCAACGAATATTCAGAAAGAAATGCCGAGACATATTGGCTTTTCGAGGAATACAATCTCAAGAAATAACTGTTGCTGTGGGGCGGGCGTTGCTCGCCCCATACTTTTAAAAAAACTGTAAAACCTTGATATAACGAAAAAAATCATATAAATTAATATAAAAAATATATTGACATTGCAGATTTACAGTGATAAAATATACTAAACTTATATGAATAGGAGGAAATTATATGAATACCAGAAAATTGACCATTTTGGGACTGCTGACAGCGCTCACATGTGTTGCGACCATGATAATAAGAATACCTATACCCGCAACAAACGGCTATATCAATGTGGGCGACAGCATCATACTTATTTCAGCCGTGATATTCGGCAATCCCTTCGGAGCTGCAGCAGGCGGTATAGGCTCGGCTCTTGCCGACCTTCTCTCGGGCTATGTTAACTACGCTCCCGTCACACTCATTGTAAAGGGCATCGAGGGACTTATAGTCGCATTGATAGCAGGCAGAGGCACAGGCTTTTTCACCGTCAGAAAAGTAGGCGCATCCGTTGCGGGCGTAGCGTGGATGGTGCTCGGCTATTTCATAGCGGAGGTATTTATGTACGGAGCCGCGGCAGCCGCAGGCTCTGCCCTTTCAAACTGCGTGCAGGCAGGCGGAAGCCTCGTTATATACGCCGTTTTGGGCTATGCTCTCTATAAGATACATATAGAGAATTTTATTCATGATATCGGTTAAAATAATAAAAAAATAAAGCGAAGGAAGGTAATTTTGTGGACAACAGATTCATTGAACTGGCTAAAAACCTCGTGAGCTACAGCTGTGATGTGCAAAAGGGCGAAAGAGTGCTCATAAGCTGTAACGGCACCTCTGCATTCCCTCTTGTGAAGGCTGTAATAAGAGAGGTCTACAATGCAGGCGCTTATCCCTTTGTGGAGCTTAAATCCAACGTAATACAGAGGGAGCTTCTCATGGGCTGTTCAAAGGAACAGTTTGACGAGGTGAAGGAAATAGACAACGCCAGAATGGCGCTAATGGACTGCTACATCGGCATAGGCTGCAACGACAACACATCGGAGCTTGCCGATGTTCCCGATGAAAAGCAGGCTATATGGAACAGGGACTACGACAACGACATTCTGGAAACCAGATTAAAGAAAAAATGGGTCGTTCTGAGATACCCCAACAACTCTCTTGCGCAGTCCGCAGGCACGAGCCTTGACGCCTTTGAGGACTTCTACTTCAAGGTATGCAATCTTGACTACAGCAAAATGAGCAAGGCAATGGATAGCCTTGTGGAGCTTATGAACAGAACTGACAAGGTAAGGCTCGTAGCCAAGGATACGGACATAACCTTCAGCATAAAGGGTATACCTGCCATAAAGTGTGACGGCAGGATGAATATACCGGACGGCGAGGTGTACACGGCGCCCGTTAAGGACAGCGTAAACGGCGTTATATCATACAATACGCCCACGGAATATCAGGGCGTGACATATACCGATGTAAGGCTGAGATTTGAAAACGGCAGGATAGTCGAGGCGACCGCAAACGACACCGAGAGAGTGAACAACGTGTTTGACACGGACGAGGGCGCAAGATATGTGGGCGAATTTGCCATAGGCGTAAATCCCTTCATAACAAAGGCTATGAAGAACATACTCTTTGACGAAAAAATAAGAGGCTCCATACACTTCACCCCCGGCAACGCCTACGAGGATGCCGACAACGGCAACAGAAGCGCCATACACTGGGATCTCGTGCTGATCATGACAGAGGAATACGGCGGAGGCGAAATATACTTCGATGATGTTCTTATAAGAAAGGACGGTATTTTTGTCATTGACGAGCTTAAGTGCCTCAATCCGGAGAATTTGATGTAAAAAATATGAAATTTTGCGGGCGAGCAATGTGTATAGTATGATAACATAGTTTACAAAAAGTCTAAGCACATGGTTTACAAAATTTAATATAATAAAAGGCAT